>CAVKBM010000013.1:0-42137 GCA_963654355.1 Bacteroidaceae bacterium
CAAGCAGACTGCGCCATTTTATATCGTTAGGTGCAGCGTAAATGCCACAACCCAACGAGGCAAGTAAACGCCATCTTCCATTCAGTGTTCGTAAATGTGAAACTGTGAAATTTACGTTTAGCACCTTCGGAGGATTCATCTCTGCAGCCTCTTTTTTGTTGTTTTGAACGCTGTAAGATGCAGATAATGTTGCATTCCAAACTTTTATTCGTTGCATCTCGTCCATGCTTCGAGAAAGCAACATTGAATAGCGTCCTGAATAACGTATCATATCGCCTGATCCATACTTATTCATTTCTTTGTCTTTCAGTGTGGATGAGGTTAGATATTCAAAATTTAAATAGTTCTGTCCGAAGCTTGACATTGAGAAAAAATTATAATTATCAATAAACATCCGTTTTTCATCGTCTTGAAATGTAATTGTTTCGCAATAGTAGTATGATAATAGATCGGGGAAAAGAACATTCTGACGAACTGCTAAGAATCAATCCGATGAATTAAACGAAAGACAGGATGAATTGCATTTGAAATTTTTTGTAACTTGCACCATCGTAAACTTTATTTTTTATGTCAACACCAAAATCGTTGCAGTCTTTATCTGCTTATCAGACTTCCTATCAAGCACAGTTGAAAAGGCTACCTTATTATCATATCGTACGACCTATCGTTGAGGAATTTCTGAAACAAATAATCTCGTATGGGGCTTTTTATATACGTGTGAAAATTGATGATTTAGATGCGATACTACAGTCGAAACGTTTGAAAAGCATGATGGAAACAGGAAAGGGGGCGACACTTGGAGGCAAGGAGACACGAGCAGAAGTGACGGAGCAACTTTTTGGTTGTGATGTAAAAAATTTACTTCCTTCAGAGTATCCAAAATATGGTTTCTTGTCGCAACCGAATGCAGTACGCGATGTGGTGGTGAATGCGGGAATGTGGATGCAATATGGCGATGTGTCTATTCAGTTAAAAAAAGAACGAATGATGCATCGTACAACACTTTGTGTGGGCGATTCCGTAAATTTTGGGCGATACCAAACATTGATACCAACTAAAGTGGACGACGTGAGGGCAACCTGTATTTGTGGATTGCCCCATGATGGAAACCCTAACATACAGATGATAGACCCTTTGATGTTCTATGGTGTTTTCGCTAATTGGGTGGTAAAGAAGAAACTGACTATCGACAACTTTCCCTCTATAGATGACTTGGTAGAAGACATTCCTTCTGTATTTGAATTTTTTGAGCTACAATATCATGGAGAGATTGACATCACAAAGGATGTAGAACGAATAGACATTATTCCTTCATCGGAAGAAGAGAAGATGAAAGTGTTGGCATTTAAAGAAAAATTCACAACGATAGGAGTCCGAATGGAGGTGAATGAGTTTTAAAAGATTGAACTTTGTGCAAAGTTGATGAAAGTCTTGATTAAATTACGCTAAAAAAACAAAAATGACAAGAATAAATATTTCGGATCTTGGTTTTGATGCCATAGTGAATCTTCCAAAAAAAACGAAGAACAAGGTAATGGCGTTGATTGAAAAACTAAGAAATGGAGCAGCTTCGGCTGTGGGAGTCCACTTAGAGCAGATAGCCCAGTTTGGTGATAGATCGCTTCGTACTGCTCGTGTGGATGACAACTATCGCGCTATAGTAGGAGTTGGTGAAGATATGTATACCATACTTTTTGTTGGTACGCATGAGGAAGCATATACTTGGGGGGCTCGTAAAAAGTTTATATGGAACGATAATATACATTCTTACCAGATTGTTACAATGAAGGAAACTACGGAGACGGTTATTGTACCTTCTGATCCAGAGAAAAAACCTTTTTTCTCTGGTGTTCCAGAGGATAAATTGCTTCAAATTGGTGTCCCTCAAGATTTTATGTCTGAAGTGATGAGAATGGTCTCTATGGATGACCTTGAAAAATTGGGTGAATATCTTCCTGATGATGCTTTCGAGAATCTTTTCAATGTGATGGATGGTGTTGACATTGACTCTATTATTTGCAAGATTGAAGAGGGTAAGGTGAAAGCGGGAGGTGATAAGTATCTTAGTAATAACAACCGTCGTCATTATGTAGAAATAACGGATGACGAGGATTTGCAACGCATTATTGATCAAGGCTTCGAGAAGTGGCAGGTTTTTCTTCATCCTTCTCAGCGTCAGTTGGTGGAAACAGAATATAAAGGAACTGTAAAAGTGAGTGGAGGCGCAGGTACGGGTAAAACGATTGCTGCCATCCATCGCTTGAAGTTCTTGTGTGCTAATCCACAGTCTAATGTCTTGTTTACTACCTATACGACAACATTAAAGGAAAACCTTGTTCCTCTAATAGAAAAGTTGGATGTTCCTTCTCAACGATATACATTGAACAATATAGACAAGGTTTTGGTGGCTGTCGCTGCAAAATATGGTGTGAAGATGGGCTTTAAGGTCATGGATTATTTTGGCACTGACGAGTCTCTCAAATTATGGAGAGAGGTTTTGAGAGATGAAAAGACGGAATTTGACGAACAATTTATGCGCGATGAGTATGTCAATGTCATTCTTTATCATAATGACAAGAATGAAAAAAAATATTTGTTGCAGCGTAGACAAGGTCGGTATAAGGCTCTTACTCGCAATCAACGTTTAGAGGTTTGGCGTTTGGTTGAGAAATATATCGCACTTAAACAAGAAAAACAATTAGTAGATCGTTTTGAGTTGTTTAATGAGATGACTGATTATCTGAATGAGAACAATATCCATCCTTATACGAACGTGATTGCAGACGAATTTCAAGATTTTTCTAATCCAGAGCTGCGATTTATACGTTCTTTGGTGGCAAAAGGGAAGAATGATCTTTTTCTGACGGGTGATCCTATACAACGTATTTATACGGGTAGAAGTACCAATTTTAGGGTTGCAGGCATCAATGTGCGAGGTGTCCGAAGTGTAAAACTAAAAGTTAATTATCGTACGACAGAGCAAATTAAGCGTGTAGCTGTTGGTGTGGTGAAAGGCAAGGATTTTGACGATATGAATGGAGGAAAGGAGACAATGGAAGGTTATGTGTCTCTCATTCGTCAAGGCATTTACCCTCAGTATAAAATGGTGGAGGATGCAAATGCTGAAGTTCGTCAGGTGATTTGTTGGTTGAGTGAATGTAATGATTCGGACATCAATTCTTCTGAAATTTGTGTGGCTGTCCCTACAAAAAATATTTTGAAGGATTTGCAGACGCAACTTCATAATGAAGGAGTTGATTATAAACTGATAAAGGGGGAACAACGTCAGGGAGATAAAGACGGAGTGAGTGTTTGTACGTTACATTCTTTAAAAGGTCTTGAATACAGGGTGGTCATTTTAATGGGTGTGAACGAAAGAAATTTCCCTTCTAAAATGGCACAAAATTGTGATGGAAAGTCTGTGTTTGAGCAAAAAGAATATTTATCCTCTAAATGTTCTCTTCTCTATGTCGCTATTACACGTGCTAGGCAACTTGTTTTTATGGTAGGAAGTGGAGACCCTACGGAATTAGTTAAGATAAGTGAAGATTTAGAATAAAAATAGTTTCTTCTTTGAAAGAATTTCGGGAATTTTTGAATCTATTTCGTTGACTCGTTTCGTATGTCCTGTTTTTAATTAATTGGGAAATCAACTTCATTGTCTTGGAAAATGTTATATATTTGCGACGTAAAGTGGATTCGTGAGTAAGAAATTTTATCATTTATAAATCTTCTGTCTTATGGATAGATTGGGTTTTGTTTAGCCTAAGGCAGAAATCAAAAATCAGATGGAGACAGTTTTTATCATTGTTGTAGCGTTCTTGCTATTGTTGGCGTTGTTCGACATGGTAGTGGGCGTGAGCAACGATGCGGTCAATTTTATGACTGCAGGAATTGGTTCGAAAGCAGGTTCTTTCAAGTTAGTGGTTGGCGTTGCTGCCGTCGGTATCTTTGTTGGCGCTTCCCTAAGCAATGGAATGATTGATGTGGCTCGACATGGGATTTTCAATCCAATGAATTTCTCTTTCTATGAGGTGATGTCTATCTTTCTGGCAGTGATGGTAACAGATATTCTGTTGTTGGATTTATTTAACTCTCTTGGTATGCCAACCTCAACAACCGTTAGTATGGTGTTCGAGTTGTTGGGAGGTGCGTTTGCGATTTCCATAGTTAAAATCATCAAAGGTGTTACGAACGCTGAGGGCATCCCTTTGGGTTTGGGTGATTTGCTAAACTCTGAGAAAGCCCTCTCCGTGATTGTGGCAATCTTCGTCAGTGTGGCGATAGCGTTTGTCTTTGGTGTGGTTGTACAGTGGCTCTCGCGACTGTTTTTCACTTTCTCCTACCACAAGAAGGGAAAACTGAAAATGATACTTTTTTGTGGTTGTTCGTTGACGTGCATCTGTTGGTTTTTATTGGTGAGTGGTCTGAAGGGGTCTTCACTGATGTCTCCAGAGATGCACGATTTCATTCAAGAAAACACATGGTCGATGATCGGAACGCTTTTGTTGTGTTCCATCATTTTGATGTGGATTCTTTCTTGCTTCAAGGTGAATGTGCTAAAGGTCATCGTGATGGTGGGAACATTCTCGTTGGCGATGGCATTTGCAGGCAATGACTTGGTGAACTTTGTTGGTGTCCCTCTCACGGGCTTGGAGTCGTTTATGGACTATAAATCGTCGGGTGCGACAGACCCTTATTCCTTTATGATGGTGTCGCTTACGGAGAGTGTGCATACTCCACCATTGTATCTGATTTTTTCGGGTGTTGTGATGGTGATTGCTTTGTTAACGTCCAAAAAAGCTCAACATGTTGTTAAAACGAGTGTCGGATTGAGCAGTCAAGAGGAGGGAGATGAGTTGTTTGGCAGTTCGGGCATAGCTCGAGGTATCGTTCGTAATGTGTCGAAGATGAACTCTTTTTTTGTTAATCTTCTTCCAAAGCCCGTTTTGAATTGGATTAATAGCCGATTCAACTCTAATGATGTAGAATTGGAGCAAGGAGCTGCGTTTGACCTAGTGCGTGCAGCTATCAACCTTGTTTTGTCAAGTTTATTGGTTGCATTGGGTACGTCTCTCAAATTGCCTTTGTCTACCACCTACGTCACATTTATGGTGGCAATGGGTAGTAGTTTGGCTGATAGAGCATGGAGTCGCGAAAGCGCTGTGTTCAGGATCACTGGTGTTGTTTCGGTCATCGGTGGATGGTTTGTAACGGCGGGAGCAGCATTTATTGGATGTTCGATATTTGCTATCATAATATACTTTGGTGGTTTCCCTGCCATGTTTATCGTCTTAGTTGCTTCTGCTTTCATTTTGATACACAACAACATACGATTCGGAAAGAAAAAGAAAGAAGAGGAGGAGGATGTCCTTTTCAAGTCTCTCATTCGTTCAAAAGACAAGGTTGCTAACTGGACAATGCTTTGTGAGCATGTTGGACTCTACAACAGTCGGCAATTAGCTTTCGTGTCACAATGTTATGCTGATGTTACCTCTGCTTTCTTTCAAGAGGAATACAAAAAATTGAAGAAATGTCGCTATCAAATTGAAGAGCAACGAAAGTCTTTGAAGCGTCAACGGCGGTTGGAAATCATTGGGCTTCGACATGTTGATACTATTACAGCTATTGAGCATAATACATGGTATTTTCTTGCTAATAATTCTATTGAGCAGATGCTTTATTGCTTGAAGCGTATTGATGATCCTTGTATTGAACATGTAGGAAATAGTTTTACCCCAATTCAAGGTGATTATGTAACTCGCTTTATGCCTTTTAGAGACCAACTTATTGAATATCTCAATCATACTCAGAAGATGTTAGAAGACAATGATTTCAGTCAGGCTGATGCTGTTCGTGTTGAATGTAAAGAATTACAAAATACACTTTCTGCATATCGTAAACAATTGATTGATGATATACAAAAGAGTATGGTGAATATTGAGTCTATGACAGTCTATCTTAATATTGTACAAGAGAGTCAGACATTAATCAGTTCAATTCGTCATATGATTCGTGGTATGGTGAAGTTACACGAATAGTATTAGGTGTAAATATCAAAGATAGAAAGAACGCTTATGAAAGTAGTGATAATGGCAGGAGGAAAAGGGACTCGGATTACCTCTGTGAGGAGTGATGTTCCTAAGCCGATGATTACTATATGTGGAAAGCCAATTCTTGAATATCAAATTGAAAATCTCAAGGCTTGTGGCTTGACAGACATTATTGTGGTGATAGGCTACCTTGGCGACAAAATCAAAGAGTATTTTGGCGATGGTGGTAAGTTCGGAGTTTCAATTTCCTATTTTGAAGAAGAGCATCCGTTGGGTACTGCTGGTGCTTTGTTCAAAATGCCTCAACTGACGGAGGATTTTCTTCTTCTTTGTGGAGATGTCGTTTTCGATGTGGATTTCAATCGTTTTATCTCCTTTCATAAACAACATAATGCTTGGGCGAGTTTAGTGGCTCATCCCAACGGTCACCCATACGACAGTTCTCTTTTGGTAACTGAAATTGAGAAACCAAAAACATTGGGTGGTTTGCCTGAGGACACACATAGGGTGATTCGTTGGATTGCAAAAGAAGATGAGCGTATGTTTTATAAAAATCGAGTGAATGCTGGTATTGAATTGATTTCACCAGAACTCTTGAAGGAGACAATGAAGAATTTTGTGCCTCGCCATCTTGATGCTCCCGATAAGATCGACCTTGATCGTGATGTTTTGAAACCAAACATCAAAAGTGGCAAAATCTATGCATATGATACTCCAGAATATATCAAGGATATGGGTACGCCAGATCGTTTCTATGAGGTAGAGAAGGATATTGAGAGTGGAAAAGTGCATGCTCGTAATCTGAAAAACAAGCAAAAGGCCATATTCTTGGATCGAGATGGAACACTAAACGTAACTTCTGGTTTTCTCACATACGCAGATCAATTTGAATTGATCAATGGGGTTGGCGATGCGGTAAAGAAAATAAACAAAAGTGGCTATTTGGCGATTGTTGTAACCAATCAACCTGTTATTGCTCGTGGTGAATGTTCTTTTGAAGATCTTCAAAATATTCATGATAAGATGGAGACGGATTTAGGCAGGTCGGGTGCTTTCGTGGATGCCATTTATGTCTGCCCTCATCACACCGACAAGGGGTTTGTGGGCGAGCGACCAGAATATAAGTGTCAGTGTAATTGCCGCAAACCTAATCCAGGTCTTCTTTTTCGTGCAGCGGATGATTTTAACATTGATCTTTCTCTATCTTATATGATCGGAGATAGTTCTCGTGATGTTGAGGCTGGTAACAATGCAGGTGTCAAACAAAGTTTTAAGATTGAAGAAAATAAACCAGGCGCATTAGAAGCAATTTTAGACAAAATTTTATAAAAAAACATTTTGTTAGGCCATTCAACGCCAAAAATTCATCTTAAAGAACGATATGAATAGGTATAATCATCTGATATCCTTTTGTGTGATCAGATTGTTCAAGAGGGCATACATGGTCAATCCTGAGAGGGAACGAATGTTGGTCTTCTTGACAATGTTCTTTCTATGTGATATTACTGTATGAGGGGAAATATTGAGACGGTCTCCGATTTCTTTGTTTGTAAAGCCCTTTACCACCAATATGAGAATGTTTTTTTCTCGGTGTGTCAGTTCTCCATTTTCGCCTGACATACGTTCGTCGTCTGTGTCTGTCAGATTATGGATTTTTTTTATGATTTCATTCGGGTCATCATCTAATCCGATGGAAGAGTCGAAAAGATTCTCAAACTGTGAGCTTACATAGCATGAATAACACGCCATTACGGGTAATGTGTTTTTTGAGTCGCGCCATTCATGTACATTTTTCGCTAAAGTAAACTCGCTAAAAAAACGAGGGTCAACAATCACAAGATCGGTGTCTTCTACGGGAAAATCGAATGATTCTTCTGAGGTGTGAAAATTGTTTGTAATCAGAAAGTCTGTATCCTCTTCTATAATTGAACGAAGTCCCTCTCCCAGAATTTGAGACCGCTCGAATATTACTATGTTCTTTTGGGACATTTCAGTTGCCTCCCCTTATTTTTCTTACGTATGGAACGAGGATCTTTTCCTCAATCTTAGTATGCTTGTCTAAATCGCGTGTCAACTGTGTTAAGTCGAACCATACGCCAATGCGTTCGTTCGTCATCAATGAGGGTGGCAGATACTTTACAATGATATTCGTCATATCGCAGAGCTTGTCAAAAATTGCCGTGTGAGTCTCCGAATACTCTTTTATGTCATCCTTCTTCGCCTCCTCGGGGTTGTAGATTTGAGGGAAAATGGTGTTTTCTTCATTTGAGAAATGTTTGCCGACTTCATCTTTATAATCATTGAAGAATTTCATCAGTGCGGGTCCTATTTTCCCTCCCGCAGCATCGGCTATCTTTTCAACATGGTTCCCAATGTGGCTTAGCCTGTGATTTAAATAGTAGTCATGCGATGAACGTAGATAATTCACTAATATCTCTCCATCCATGCTGTCCAAATCTTCTTTGGTCGGCATGTAATGGTCGTATGTATAAACATTGCAGAGAGTTAGAAACATTGAACACGGAATCTTGTGTTGCTTGCAAACCTCACAGACTTTTTTCTCTCCAAAGCCCAAATCCATGTTAAATCTTGGCAACATGAGAATCAACTGTGGATTCGTCTCTAACAACTCTTCTAATTTTTGGTTTCCTGTAAACATAACAGTTTATCTATGCCTTTTGTAACTTTAATTTTGTGTGTCGTGGTTTTTCTTTTTAGGTTCGTTCAGCTCACATTCTTTACAAACCTCGCACAATTCGCAGTTTTTGCTATTTGCATTCTTATTTCCGTTAATAACACTGCCGCAACAGGATTTCTTTTTTGTGAAGAAAATCCGTTTGACACTCCATACAACGGCGGCTATGATGACGAGAAATACAATAACAGTCTGTAAATTTTCGCTCATAATGCACTGAACTTTAGTCTACGAATGACATTCAAATATAGAAAAAATATTTTAAAGAATCAGATTTCCCACTTGATAAACAAAGAAAGAGACAACCCACGCTACGCAAGTCGTGTAGCCTACTTCAAAGAAAGCCCATTTCCAGCTTGACTCTTTTGCTATGGCTGTGATAGTGGCTATGCATGGGTAGTAAAGCAACACGAAAATCATAAATGCGAAGGCTACCAATGGTGTAATCGGTGAGATTGGGTCGTTCGCTTTGGCTTTTAGTGTATTGCTTAGTTTTTCTGATTCTTCGTCTGCGTTTACATCGGCATTGTAAAGCACTCCTAACGAGGATACCACAATCTCCTTGGCGGCGGCTCCTGAAAGCAAACTGACACCCATCTGCCAGTCGAATCCTAATGGTTTAAAAACAGGGTGAATGGCTTTCCCTATCTGTCCAATGTATGAGTTGGAACTCTGTGCGTAGGCTCTTTCTACTTCCAACTGCGCTATTTTGTTTTCTTTTTCATCATTAGATAATGAAGACTCTTGCTTAACTTGCTCTATCTTTTGCTCAATGGCTTCTGTTTTTTCGTTCGACTTAGGAAAGTAGCATAATGCCCAAATGATGATGGAAGCTACTAAAATAACCGTTCCCATTTTCTTGAGATATTGCACAGACTTTTCCCACATGTGAATGAGAATGTTTCGTGCTGTCGGAATACGGTATGGAGGCAATTCCATCACAAACGGGCTGGAGTCATTTTTAAATTTTGTCTTTTTCAAAATTAATGCGGTTAGAATGGCGACTATGATTCCAATAAGGTATATCGCCAACAATATTAACGCCTGATTCTTTTCAAAAAACGCTGATACAAAAAGTAAATATACGGGGAGTCTTGCGGAACAAGACATGAATGGAATAGCCAACATCGTGATGATTCGGTCTTTTGGATTCTCTATAGTTCGGGTCGCCATAATGGCGGGCACTCCACAACCAAAACCAGTCAGCAAAGGGATGAAGGATTTCCCATGTAAGCCAATCTTGTGCATCAACTTGTCCATGATGAAAGCCGCTCTTGCCATATATCCTGTGTCTTCCAACATTGAAATGAAGAAAAACAGAATCAAAATTTGTGGTAAAAAAACGATGACCCCTCCAACTCCTGCAATAATTCCATCTACAATTAAATCGGATAATATACCGTCTCCCAGAAAATTTCGACAAATTTCACTTAGCCACGAGACTCCATTCTCAATCCATTCCTGTGGATAGGCTCCTAATGAAAAAGTCGCTTCAAACATAATGAGTAGGAAAAGGATAAGGACAGGGAAACCCAACCATTTGTTAGTAAGCACTACGTCGACCGCATACGCAAGTTGCTCGTTCTCTTTCTTCTCTTCCTTTAATGTCTCTTTTAAAGCGCCTCTGACAAAACCATATTTGGCATTGATGATAACACTGACTGCATCTTCGTGATACTCTTTTTCAATCTCCTTCCGACAGTTCTCTACCATCTCTCGGATTTGTGAAATGTCGCCAATCGTCTTCTCTAACTGCCTATAGGTGACAGAGTCATTCTCCAACAATTTAAGTATGACATATCTGTAAGGAAAATCAACTGCCACATCTTTATGCTCTGCCAATAAGGGCTTGATTTTGGCAATTGCGTCTTCCAATTCTTTCCCATAATTGATGTGGATGTGTTTGGACACTTTGTCTTGCTCCTCGTAGACGGATATGATGTGGTCGAGTACGTGGTCTATACCTTTCCCTGTGCGCGAATTAGTGGGGGCGCATGGAAAGCCTAACATATTCTCTAACTGTGTTGCATCTAATTTGCTGCCAGATTCTTGTAATTCGTCGTACATGTTGAGAGCCATCACCATTCGCATGTTCATATCGATGAGCTGCGTGGTGAGAAATAAATTTCTCTCTAAATTGGATGAATCCACGATGTTGAGAATTACGTCGGGATGTTGCTTGGAAATGTATTCGCGTACATAAAGCTCTTCTGGCGAATATTCGGTGATGGAGTAGGTCCCTGGCAAATCAACTAAATTGATGGTGTAGCCGTTGCGGTAAAATGTCCCCACTTTGGAAGAAACGGTTACTCCGCTATAGTTGCCGACATGTTCGCGTAGCCCTGTGGCGTGGTTGAAAAAGGAGGTCTTTCCGCAGTTCGGATTGCCTACTAAGGCGACAGTGATGGTTTTCGTTCGTTGGGTGATTTTTTGTTGCACCTCCTCTGAAAATGTTCCGTTGAAATCTTCGTATTCGTCAATTGGTGTACCTGTCTCGACTACCTCTATATGGCTCGCCTCGCAGCGTCGGAGTGAGACGTGGCTTTGCATTATTTTATACTCAATAGGGTCCTCTAAGGGAGCGTTTTTCAAAACGGTAACTCGTTTCCCTTTTACAAAACCCATCTCCATCACACGGTGTCGAAAACCTCCGTGTCCGTTCACTTTCACAATCACGCATTCCTGCTTCTCAGGAATGTCGGCCAAAGTCTTGTTCTTGTTTTCCTCCATAATGCTCTAAAAAGCGAAAACACCCTATACGAAGTGCTTTGCTTCGTATAGGGTGTTTCGCTATGTACTTTACTTTTCAACTTGTTTATAACTCAATGCCGCACCGAACGAACAATCCGAAAGCGGCTTTGTTTTCCTCCCCATCTTTGTTAGTAGGGAGGAGTGCTGGCTTAAGTACCAATTGCAGGTCAGGTTGAACATACAGCATTCTCAAGGCGCGATATTTATAAGTCAACTCGAAAATCGTTTCATGCTTCTGACCTGTCGTGTACTTGTTCAGCAAGTTCGCTACACATGAGAATCCTAACATATCCTCATATCGCTTTGCAAATATACTATGAAAAGTAACACCAGCATTAATCATCGTGTAAATATCATTTTTCTTTGCTTCGTGATAACTATCTTTCCATCTTGGTGCGAAGGCAGCAACGGCAAATACTTTTGCAATGCCAAATTGTTTCTCTCCGTTTGCATAGATTCCGAAGCGTTGTGCTCCTGTTCCTGCATCGTCTGCTCCCGTGTGATAGTCAATTCCTAATCTGTAATCTCCTGCAGTTTCACTGCTGTAGATGCCTTCTGCTGCGATTAGGTAACCATCTTGCTTGTTGAGTTTCCAATCTCTTGGCAAATTGTGTTCCTTTCCCGTGAAGCCAACGCTACCATCGTAGATGCATGCTTGTACCCTCCAATTTTCGTTGATGTTATAGCCGAGTTCCAATCCTAAACCAGTCATAGGAAAAGTCGGTGTGCCAACATTAGAATAGATGGTTGACATCACAATGGCTGTGTTGATAAATTCCACGGCCTCGCCATGTGTCGCAAAATTTGTATTGATGTCTTGCAAACCGATGGTGAAATCAAATTTGTCGTTGAAATTTTGTCTGTACCACATCTCATACAAATAAACATGGTTTCCTGCATCTGCGTTATCCACAAAGAATTTGTCTCCAAACAGTGTCTCTGACGGTGATTTCCCATGTGCAGCCTTTCCTGTCACTCGCAATAATCCACCCTTGTACCAGTTGGCTTTTCCTGGGTCAAATGTGAATCCTAACGTTCCTGCTCCAACATACGCTACACCTTGATCATAACCGCCTGCCATATTTGCAACGAAATCTCCTGTGTAGAGAAAATCAAAGTCAAACGGCTTCTCTCCTCGTGGTATTGAATCACTCTGTGCGGCGACTCCCTGATTCATCAGAAACAATGCTGCCACCGCAACTGAAACTCTACTCGCTAATCTTCCAAAAAATGTTGTAAACAAATGTTTCATGTTTGTAACTGTTTATTGTTATCGTTAATGCAAATGTATATCTAAATTTTTAGATATAGTGGCAAAATGTAAGGAAAATTTATTAAAATATGATAAAATGATAATGTTTTTATATGTGTGTTGTGCTTTTTGATAGCTGTTGCTCCTTTTCAATCTTTTATGGGATTTTTCGTTACAAGCAAAAAAAAGAGGAACTTGAACGTATCTGTTCAAATTCCTCTTGCTTATTGTGAAATAGGGTATACTTGCTATGTAGCGGTCGACCTTATTTATTACTTCAATTCTGCCAAAGCATTTTTGATTCTTTTGAATGCCTCAATGATGTTTTCGTCTGATGTTGCGTATGACATACGTATACAGTTTGGCGCACCAAATGCTTTTCCTCCTACGCAGGCAACGTGGCCTTCGGTCAAAAGATACATTGCCAGGTCTGCTGCTCCATTGATAGTATCACCTTTAGGTGTCTTCTTTCCGAAGTAGTAGTCGCATTCGGGAAAAACGTAGAAAGCTCCGTCGGGAACGTTCACTTTAAATCCCTCAATCTCCTTTGCTAATTTTACGACGAGGTCGCGACGACGTTCGAATGCTTGTCTCATTGTCTCAACGCAAGTTTGGTCGCCAAGGTAGGCTGCTTCTGCAGCCTTTTGCGTGATTGAAGATGGTCCAGAAGTATATTGGCCTTGTAATTTGTTGGCAGCTTTAGCAATCCATTCGGGAGCAGCGATCCATCCTAAACGCCAACCAGTCATGGCATATCCTTTTGAAACTCCGTTTACGATAACAACACGGTCTCGGATATTCTCGAATTGAGCAATGCTTTCGTGCTTTCCAATATAGTTGATGTGTTCGTAAATCTCATCTGCTAAAATGATGACGTTCGGGTGCTTTGCCAATACATCGGCCAATCCCTTCAGCTCTTCCTTGCTATAGACGCTTCCTGTTGGGTTTGACGGAGAGCAGAGTATTAACATTTTTGTTTTAGGAGTGATGGCTGCCTCTAACTGAGCTGGAGTGATCTTGAACTGTTGGTCTATTCCTGCGCTAACGATTACGTTAGTTCCCTCGGCCAACTTCACCATCTCAACGTAACTAACCCAGTAGGGTGCAGGGACAATCACTTCGTCTCCCTTGTTCACGAGGCAGAGAATTGTGTTGCAGACAGACTGTTTTGCACCATTAGAGCAGACAATCTGTGCTGGAGTGAAATCCAAACCGTTTTCCTTCTTCAACTTTGCACAAATGGCCTGTCGCAATGGCATGTAACCAGGCACTGGAGAGTAGAAAGAAAAATTGTCGTCGATAGCCTTCTTGGCTGCGGCCTTAATGTGATCAGGTGTGGTGAAATCTGGCTCACCAACGCTCAAATTGATTACATCAACGCCTTGTGCTTTCAACTCTTGACTCTTTTGTGACATTGCCAACGTCTCTGATGGAGACAACGCCGCTAAACGATCGGATACTTGATTCATTTCTCTTGTTTTTTATTCATTCTTAGGTCTTAATGAAAATGTACGTCTTGTCACTTTCATTTCCGATTTGCAAAGGTAATGAAAAAAGTGATATGTGCAAACTAAAAAATGAAAATGAGAGGTTTTTGAGGTTGAAAATGGAAAAGAATGTTTTAATTGTGTCGCTTTACTTTCTTTTTGAATTTAAAAATGTATTTTTAGAGACAAAATGTAAGTGAGTTCGCATTACTGCCTATAGTGTTTGCCTTGAATTGTGCCTTTCTCCCTCATCCTTTTTTCTAATTTGGCGACAAATTCAAAGTTTTTCAGTCCCCACCCCTCAACTGCAAGGAGATTTTGAGGCGATTGCGAGATAAATCGTTCAATCACAATTTGTGGGTTAAGTCGTTCTACAAAATAGGTCAGTAGTTCAATGTATTCGTCGGCCGAGAAGAGATGAAACCACTCGGGGTGTTGAGCGTATTGCATTGCCATCTTGGTTCCTTTAATGAGTTGCAACTGATGTAGCTTGATACAAGTGATGGGCAGTTGAGAAATTCTGTCTGCGTGAGAAAGAATCTCTTCTATGCTTTCCTGCGGTAATCCTAAAATCAAATGAACGCCCGTGGTGATTCTTCGTTTTTCAGTCTCGTATATCGCTTTTTGAGCTACGGAGAATGAGTGTCCCCTGTTGATAAAGAGTAATGTTTTATCTAATGTTGACTCTACACCATACTCAATCATGACATATTTAGTCTGGTTGAGGCTTTCAAGATAGTCTAATAGAAAAGCGTCGACGCAGTCGGGGCGTGTGCCGATGACGATTCCTTCAACAAGTGGATGTTGCAACGCTTCCTCGTAGCGCTTCCTCAAAGACTCCAAATCATCGTATGTGTTTGTATATGCTTGAAAATATGCAAGATAACGTTGATCTGGGTATTTTTTTCGGAAAAAATCTATTCCTTCGTTTATTTGTTGTGTAATGGATTTGTTGGGGCGGCAATATTCTGGATTGAAGGTTTGGTTATTACAGTAGGTACACCCTCCTGTTCCGATAGAGCCATCTCTGTTAGGACATGTGAAACCTGCATTAATGGCAATTTTCTGCATACGACAAGGGAAAATACCTTTTAAGTAGGTGGAATAGTCGTTGTAGAAGTAAATAGTAGACATTGATAGAACCTTATTTTTTCTATGTACAGATTGTTTTTTACCCTCAAAAATGTATGAGGCGATATCCCAGATAAGGGTGTGGCAAAGATAGTGGTTGTTGAATCTTTTTTAACAAATTCTTTCTTTTTAATTTTTTTTCACTTTAACTTTGGAAAAAGCGAGAAGAGGAAGCCGTAATGGTATTTTTTATTCGTTTCATTGGCTGGCTTTTTGAGATTAATAATGAAGATTTTTTACTATTAAATACACTGTTTGTATGTTGACGGCGGAGGATAAGAAAACTTTAGACCGTAAAGGTATTACGGAGGAGATGTTTGAGGAGCAGTTGAAATGCTTTAGGGTAGGCTTCCCCTTTATGAAGGTGGTTCGACCTGCGGTGGTTTCTGATGGTATTATGAGGATAGACAGGGCTAAAGATGTAAGTGCATACTTGTCCGAGTGGCAGGACTTCCTTTCAAAGGGACATACAATAGTGAAATTTGTTCCTGCTTCTGGAGCGGCAAGCCGAATATTTAAAAGCTTGTTCGCTTTCTTGTCTTCAGGGAAAAATGTGATAGAAAAGGAATCAGAAAAGAGCTTCTTTGGAAATTTAGAAAAGTTCGCTTTTTATGACGAGTTGAATTTCCATTGTAAAAGAAATGAGGGTTGGGATATTCCTCATCTTTTGCAAGATGAAAAGTATCTTTCTATTGTAGAAAATTTACTTGAAAAGAAAGGAATGAACTATGGTTCCTTGCCTAAGGGGTTGCTTTTATTTCATAGGTATCCGAAACGCGCTCGTACTCCGTTTGAAGAGCATTTAGTGGAGGGCGCTCTTTATGCGAAAAACAATAGAGGCGAGGTGAATCTTCATTTTACGGTTTCACCGGAGCATGTGGATCTGTTCAAGAATCTTTTCTCTTCTTGCGAAGAAAATTACGCTTATCAGTTTGGTGCAAAGTACAATGTCTCGTTTTCTGTTCAGAAGCCGTCGACAGATACGGTTGCCGTGGATATGGATAATAATCCATTCCGTGTGAATGGTGAGATACTTTTCCGTCCAGGTGGTCATGGCGCTTTAATTGAAAATTTGAATGCAATTGATGCCGATGTGGTGTTTATCAAGAATATTGATAATGTATCTCCTGACGCTTTAAAACAACCAACCATCACTAATAAGATGCTTTTGGCGGGTGTTTTGGTGAAAGTGCAAAAAAAAGTCTTTGAATATCAGGCTTTATTGGATTCTGATAAAATCTCAGATGACAGTTTAGAGAAGATGATCTCGTATGCGGAAAAATTCTTGTGTGTTGAGAATGTTGATAATAAGTTGACGACTTCGGAGGAAAAAATTGCTTATTTGAAAAAAATATACAACCGTCCGCTAAGGGTTTGTGGTATGGTGAAGAATGAAGGTGAGCCAGGTGGCGGTCCATATTTGTGCCATAACAATAACGGAACAGTTTCTGCTCAGATCTTGGAAAGCTCTCAATTTGATATGGATGATGAGAAACAAGTAGAGGTAATGAAGAATTCAACGCATTTTAATCCTGTTGATTTAGTGTGTGCATTGAAGAATTATAGGGGAGTTAAATATAATTTGCTTAACTTTGTGGACTTTAACGCTGGGTTCATCTCCCAAAAATCGAAAGATGGAAGAGACTTGAAGGCGTTGGAACGTCCAGGGTTGTGGAATGGAGCAATGTCCGATTGGAACACAGTATTTGTTGAAGTCCCAATTGAAACTTTCACTCCTGTTAAAGTGGTAACCGATTTACTTCGCCCTGAACATCAGTAGTTCTTGTATGAAGAGGGTCTCCATTGCATTATAGTTGAGAATGGATTAAATATGTGTACTGAGAGAAGGAAAGAAAAATTTTCTAACAGTAATAAGGAATGGGTGAAGATACTTTTAATCGTTTTAGGAGTATTTTCTCTTTCTTCGTGTTCGACAAAAAAAATTGCCTACCTGCAAAGCTCGTTTGACTCAGAATTAAGAATCTCTGATACAGCGCAAGCTAGTTTGTATGACGCAAGAATTAAGCCAAAAGATTTGTTGACGATTACGGTCAATACTTTTGATGGAGAGGTTTCTGTTCCTTTCAACCTCTTGTTTCCAGCAGGTTATTATACGAACCATAACACCGCGTCGGAGAGTGCGTTGCAACGTTATTTGGTAGATAATGATGGAACCATTGATTTCCCTGTTTTAGGGCGGTTGGTCGTTGTAGGCAAGACGAAAACTGAGTTGGAAAATCTTTTGAAGGAGAAATTAAAGCCTTATCTGAAAGAGGATCCTGTGGTGAATGTGAGAATGGTGAATTATAAAATTTCTGTTATGGGGGAGGTGAATCGTCCTAGCACATACACGGTAACGAATGAAAAAGTAAATGTATTGGAGGCTTTGGCGATGGCGGGAGATTTGACGATCTATGGAAAGCGTGATAATGTAAAATTGATTCGTGAATCAGATTTGGGTGTAAGAGATATTTTCACATTGGATTTGACAGACCCAAATCTTATTAACTCGCCTTATTTTTATTTACAACAGAATGATGTTGTTTATGTAGAACCTAATCGGACGAAGAAGCGAAGTAGCCATTATAGTTCGATGACGGGACAGATTCTTACGGGAGTCTCTGTTGCAGCGTCTGTTGCCAGCTTGGTGATCACAATTCTCAGAAAATAATAAAGTTAAAGCAGGGAAAAGATAAGAAAAGGAGGAGAATAAAATTATATGTTGCCTACCAAAGAAAAAAAATTGAATCGTGACACTTACGATGGCTATGCTCAAACGAAACTCTATTGGTTGTATTTCGTTGAGAATTGGAAAATATTAGCTGTCTGTTTTGCGATTTGTATCATTGGTGCGGTGTTGTATATAGGCGTGAGTATGCCTCAGTATCGTGTTACCTCATCTATTATGGTGAAAGATGAGCATAAGGGAGGAGATGTCTCTTCTGTGATATCTGTTTTTGAGGACATAAATCCGTTGCAGAACATAACGATTGATAATGAGGTCGACGTGATTCGTTCTGTTTCGTTGTTAAAAGAAGTGATAAATCGTACGCAAATCAATAAACAAATTGTAGGGAAAAGATTTCTAAAAAAGGAGGATTTATATGGTTGTTCTCCGATTACCTTGAATGATTCACTTTTCAATTATAAAAATCAAGAATTCCCATATAAAATTGATGTTGAGGTAGATGAAGAGAAGGGGTTTCGTGTTCTTGCGAACGTTAATGACGAGATTATATTGGATTCGTTGTATGCGCAATTCCCGATAGACATTGTTACCCCTGACGGAGTTATTACGTTGTCTTGTAATGATTCTGTGAAACTGTTCAAGTTTTCAGAGTATGAGATTACGTTGTATCCTGCCACGAATTTAGCTTCCATCTATAAAGAAGACTTTTTGATGGTTTCACCTTCAAGTAAAACCTCTTCCATCTTGGTTTTGTCTTTAAAGACGACAAATAAAGAGAGAGGTGTTTTGTTTTTGAATACGCTGATATCTTGCTATAACCAATCGGCTTTGAATGAAAAAAATGAGGTGTCGAAAAGTACGGAAGACTTCATTAATCAGCGTATTGAAATGCTTTCAAAGGAATTAGGTACGACGGAGAAGGACTTGGAAAAGTATAAAAAGAGGGAGGGATTGACGGATGTAAGCTCCAATGCGGAGGTTTACGTCACCCAAAATGCCGAGTATGAGCGCAAACGTGCCGAGAATGAAACGCAGTTGAACCTTGTGAAGTATTTGCGTGATTATTTGTCCGATGATTCACGAAAGGGAACTGTTATCCCATCAAACGTCGGGTTGACAGATGCAGGGTTGGTGACATTGATAGATCAGTATAATGAGATAGTGATGTCGTTGAATCGTTTCAAGATGACGACAGCTCAAGATAATCCCGTCGTGATGTTGAAAAAATCACAAATGGAGTCCTTGTATACGAATGTGCGTCTGTTGTTGGAGAATGTGGAGAAGGGATTGCTCATCACTCAGAAAGATTTAGACAAGCAAAATGAAAAATTTAAAGGTTTGATTTACAACATACCGACACAAGAGAGAATGTTTGTTGAGATTGAACGTCAACGTACTATCCAGCAGCAATTATTTGTTCTTTTGCTACAAAAACGAGAAGAAAATGCGTTGGCAATGGCTGCGACGGTCAACAAGGCGAAAGTAGTAGAGGAGTGTGTTTCCACTTTGAAACCGGTGACACCGAAGAAAAGTTTGGTTATGGTGGTTGCCTTGATGATAGCTTTTTCCGTCTCGTTTGCGATTTTGGTAGTGAAAAGAATTAAGAAGAGAACTGTTTCTTCTATGAAGGAATTTGAGATTGAAGAAATATCAGCTCTCCCTGTCTTTTCTGTTGTCCCGATAGCGGAAGAAAATAATGTTTGTTTGAACGAATCCTTTCGGAGAATGAGAACAAACTTGTTGACTGAGACTCAGCAGGTCTTTGTTGTCGCCAGTCAGATGAAGGGAGATGGAAAGACATTCGTCGCTACCCAATTAGCAATGTCGATTGCGGCGATGGGTAAAACGGTGGTATTGTTGGATTTCATTAAGCAACATAAGGATTTTGAATGTGGCAAATTTGATATGTTGAATAGAAAAGAGGTTGAGCCGACTGAAATACAAAATATGTATCATCTTCAAGTTGAATTAGGATTGTCTATGTCGTCAGATTTATTATCTTCGCAGGAATTTGAAGACTTCCTTAATGGTTTGAAGTGTGAGTATGGGTACGTCGTGATTGACACAGATGCGATGAGCGAAAGTTCTGACACGTATGTGTTGAATCGAATTGCAGATCAGACGTTGTTTGTCTTTAGATTAGGGTACACAGACAGAAAGGTGTTCAGAAATTTGGAAGACAGTTACGAGAATGAAGAGTTAAGAAACTTGCTGTTGGTGGTCAATGCAAGTAAATCTGAAATATAGAAAAAAGAAAAGAGATATGAGCGATCAACGTTACAATCTTCGTGGAGTGTCCGCCAGCAAGGAGGATGTTCATAATGCGATAAAAAATATAGACAAAGGAATTTACCCGAGAGCGTTTTGTAAAATTATCCCTGATATTTTAGGTGGAGATTCCGATTACTGCAACATTATGCATGCGGATGGAGCGGGAACGAAGTCTTCCTTGGCTTATCTTTATTGGAAAGAGACGGGAGATTTGTCTGTTTGGAAAGGTATTGCGCAGGATGCGTTGATAATGAACATTGACGATCTGCTTTGCGTTGGAGCCACAGACAACATATTGGTCTCTTCTACGATTGGCAGGAATAAGTTGTTGATTCCAGGAGAAGTCATTTCGGCGATTATTAATGGAACGGATGAGCTGTTGGCGGAACTTCGAGGTATGGGGGTTGGTGTTTATGCAACAGGAGGAGAGACTGCTGATGTAGGAGATTTGGTTCGTACAATTATTGTAGATAGCACGGTGACATGTCGTATGAAGCGTTCGGATATCATTGACAACTCAAATATACAAGATGGAGATGTCATTGTTGGTTTGGCTTCATACGGCCAGGCAACATACGAAAAGGAATACAACGGAGGAATGGGAAGCAATGGTTTGACTTCGGCTCGTCACGATGTTTTTGCAAAGTATTTGGCAATGAAATATCCAGAAAGTTATGATGCTGCTGTGCCAGATGAATTAGTTTATTCTGGAAAATTGAAATTGACGGATGCCGTTGAGAATTGTCCAATCAACGCGGGAAAGATGGTGCTTTCTCCAACTAGAACATATGCGCCGGTTGTCAAGAAGATCTTAGACGAGCTTCGTCCCAAAGTGCATGGCATGATACATTGCTCGGGAGGTGCGCAGACTAAGATTTTACATTTTATCGAGAATCTGAAAGTTACAAAGAATAATATGTTCCCTGTACCTCCTTTGTTCAAGACAATACAAGAGCAGTCGGGTACGGATTGGGCTGAGATGTATAAGGTGTTTAATATGGGTCATCGTTTTGAGGTTTACTTGCCAAAAGAGTATGCTGAGGAGGTGATTAAGATATCAGAGTCGTTTGGTATTCCTGCGCGGGTTGTTGGCTTCGTGGAAAAATCAGACAAGAAACAGGTTGTAATTGATAGTGAGTTCGGACATTTTGAGTATTAATAATTAATGAATAGAGAGAAAAGGAGAATGACGGTTATGTCATTCTCCTTTTTTTGTAAAAAAGTGTTTCCAACGATCTCTATACTTTGAAATTTTGTTAAATTTGTTTTTAAGTCGCAATTTGTTACAAAACATGCGTAAGATAGAAATGGTTGACCTAAAGGGTCAGTATCAAAATATAAAAGAGGAGATAGATGCTGGTATTCAATCGGTGATTGATTCTGCGGCGTTTGTAAAGGGAGGCATGGTGGTCGAACTCCAAAAGAAACTTCAAGACTACTTTGGATTTCGTAATGTCATACTGGTCGGAAATGGTACGGATGCGTTGATGGTGTCGTTGATGTCCTTAAATCTGAAACCAGGAGATGAAGTGGTTGTGCCAGATTTCACTTTTATAGCTGCCGCAGAAGTTGTTTCCTTGCTTGGGTTGAATTTGGTTTTAGCGGATGTTGACAAGGATACATTTTGTTTGTCTGTAGACTCTTTAAAGAGGGCTATGTCGCCTCGTACAAAAGCTGTTGTACCCGTTCATTTATTCGGTCAAAATGCTGATATGGAGTCTATTATGCAAATAGCAGAATCTCATGAGCTTTATGTTGTTGAGGATGCATGCCAATCAATCGCTGCAAAATATTATTTATCAAATGGATTGAATGTCGTTTCTGGTGGAATAGGAAATATTGGATGTACATCTTTTTTCCCGTCTAAAAACTTGGGATGCTATGGAGATGGCGGTGCTGTCTTCACGAATGATGATGATCTGGCAGAGAAGATACGGTGTTTGGCGAATCATGGAATGATGGTGAGATACCACAACGATTTGGTGGGCGTTAACTCAAGATTAGACAGTATTCAGGCCTCTATTTTATGTACGAAACTAAGTCATTTCGAAGAGTATCTGACGGCCCGTGCAAAGGCTGCAAAGTATTATTTTGAGCATTTAAGTGATGTTGATGCTGTGATATTGCCGAGGAAAAGTAAAAAGTCGGATCATACATGGCATCAATTTACGATCCGTGTGACAAATGGGCGACGAGATGCTTTACAACAATATTTGAAAAGTAGAGATATTCCGTCAATGGTTTATTACCCAATTCCTATTCATCAGCAGAAAGCTTATCAAAAGACCAGGATAGTAGACGGAGGTTTGCCTAATTCGGAGCAATTGTGCAAAGAGGTGCTTTCATTGCCGATGCATACTGAGTTGGATGAGGAACAATTGTCGTATATTGTTGAAAATATAAAAGAATTTTTTAGGGATAGAAAGTGGAGTAACTTATAAGATGGAATACTTTGCGCACGAAACGGTTGTTATTGATAAGTTTTGTCAGATAGGAAAAGGAACAAAAGTGTGGTGCTTCTCTCATATTATGGGAAATAGCAAGATAGGGGAGAATTGTAATATTGGGCAGAACGTGGTAGTTTCGCCGAATGTGATTATAGGCAATAACTGCAAGATACAGAATAATGTGTCCGTTTACACAGGAGTAGTATGTGAGGATGATGTCTTCTTAGGACCTTCAATGGTTTTCACAAATGTGCTGAATCCAAGAGCCTTTATCTGTAAAAAGTCCGAATTCAAGTCGACAATCGTACGAAAAGGAGCGACAATAGGAGCTAATGCAACCATCGTTTGTGGCTGTGAGATAGGAGCGTATTCAATGGTAGGAGCGGGAGCTGTGGTGACGAAAGATGTTTTACCATACGCGTTGGTGGTTGGAAATCCTGCTAAGCAGGTAGGATGGGTGAGTGAATATGGAGAAAAATTATGCTTTGATGAGAATGGTGTTGCAGTTTGCAAAGAGACTGGTGAGAGATACGAAAAGAGAGGAATGATCGTTATCAAAGTGTCAAAATAAGAAGAAAAAATGAAAAAGATAAAATTTGCTGTAGTCGGTCAAGGACATATTGGCAAGAGACATGCTGAGATGATTCGCCGAAATGAGGATGCAGAGTTGATAGCGGTGTGTGACGTCTTGCCTAAAGAGGAGGCTGGTTGCTCGGAGATTGAAGTGCCATATTTTCGGTCTATAGATGAATTGTTGTCGTCTGGATTGGATATTGATGTTGTGAATATTTGTGTTCCAAACTTTTTTCATGCGGAGTATGCGATGAAGGTCTTGGACAGTAAGCGTCATGTCGTTATAGAGAAACCTATTGCTTTGACGAAGAAAGATGCTGAATGTTTGATATTCAAGTCGTTAGAAGTGTCTCGGCATGTGTTTTGTGTTATGCAGAATAGATATTCTCCTCCTTCAGTGTGGTTGAAACAGGTGATTTCGGAGAATCTTTTAGGTCGCATTTATTTGGTTCAATTGAACTGTTTTTGGAATAGAGATGACAGATACTATAAAAAGGGTAATTGGCATGGAGATGGCAAATTGGATGGTGGAACGCTCTTCACTCAGTTCTCTCATTTTATAGATATTATGTATTGGCTGTTTGGTGATATCACTAACATCAAAGGTGTTTTCCAAGATTTTAATCACCAAACAATGACGGATTTTGAAGATAGTGGCGTTGTCTCTTTTGATTTTGTTAATGGTGGTATCGGAAATCTGTCTTACTCAACCTCAGTATGGGATACGAACTTAGAGAGTAGCATTACGATTATAGGAGAGAAAGGTACTGTGAAAGTATCTGGTCAATATATGAATGAAGTGGTATACTGCAACATTAAAGATTATGTGATGCCAGAGTTAGCACCAAGCAATCCACCTAATGATTATGGAGCATACAAAGGGTCTGCGCAAAATCACCATTATGTGATACAGAATGTGGTGGAAAAGTTAAATAATCCTTCAGAGTGTATTTCTACCAATGTACTGGAGGGTATGAAGGTGATAGACATTATTGAGCGAATCTATAAAGTACGAGATTCGCAATGGAAAAAAGTTGGTGGAAAAGAGTGGTGATGTATAAATGCCATGTCAAAGTTTGATGGCAAATTTCTTTAGGCGATTGTCAATCATAGAATCTGGGATGACGTGTTTGATGGTGGAGACAACATCGTTGAGAATGCGTTCTTGAATAAAATCGTTACGTACAACGAGAGAAACTTCTCTGACTGGTTCAGGGTCGGTGAGACGTCGGATGTTCACTTTCTGTGCGTCTGTCAACATTTCTATATGAAGTTCTGGAAGAAGGGTGTACCCTCCATTTTTATCTACAATTTGGACGAGGGTGTGTATGTTGCCAGCTTCATAAATGGCTGTGTATTTTTCTGTTTGCTCGCAGAAATTAAAGACTTGGTTACGGAAGCAATGTCCTTCTCTCAGCATCCAAAGATTTGTTAGAGTGAGGTCGTGCGGACTAACCTTGGCTTTGTCGTAGGTGGGGTCGCCTGGGGATGAGTAGATTACAAACTTTTCATAATAAATCGGAATTTCAAGCAAGCCTGATTTTTGAAGAGGAGTACTCATCACAGCCATATCTATCTCCGCTGATTTAAATTTGTTAAGAATTTCTTCCGTTGTCAATTCATGTATATGAAATTGAATATCGTTGTGTTCTATTTGAATCTGTTTAATCAATTTTGCAACGATGTATGAAGCAATTGTAGGAATGATTCCGATGTTGATAGTTCCATATGAGCGAATTTTCTCGTTAGAAGGCACCATCTCCAATTGTCGGGCATTGTAAAGAACTACTTTGGCTTGGTCTATAATCTTTTGACCTATGTCTGTCGGACGAGTTGGGTGTGCTGTTCTGTCGAATATCTCCACACCCAATTCGGTCTCCAATTTCAAGATCATTGAGCTTAGTGTGGATTGTGAGATATGGCACTCTTCTGCGGCACGCATATAATGACGATGTTTATCTACTGCAAGGATATATTCTAACTGTTGTAAAGTCATGAAAAAATAATAATCGTAGTTGTTGTGTTTGTTATCTATTTTGTCAATGCAAATATAGATAAAATCTATTTGATAAATAAAATAAACATATCTACCTTTGCAAAAGAGATAAGAAAAAAGGCTATAACTAATTTCAAAAAAAAGAAAAACATGGGAACATCAAAGTATGCGGGAACGCAGACAGAAAAGAATCTGGAGGCTGCTTTTGCAGGAGAGTCGCAGGCGAGAAATAAGTACACCTACTTTGCATCGGTGGCGAAGAAAGAGGGCTATGAGCAAATTTCTGCTCTTTTCTTAAAGACGGCAGACAACGAGAAAGAGCATGCTAAAATGTGGTTTAAGGAGTTGAATGGTCTTGGTGACACGCCAGCCAACTTGGCGGCTGCGGCTGATGGTGAGAACTATGAGTGGACTGATATGTATGAGGAGTTCGCCAAGACTGCCGAGGCGGAGGGCTTTAGCGCACTGGCTCGTAAATTCCGTTTGGTAGGCGCTATTGAGAAGCGTCACGAGGAGCGATACAGAGCGTTGCTAAAAAATGTTGAAACTTCTCAAGTCTTTGAAAAGTCGGAAGTGAAAGTGTGGGAGTGTCGCAATTGTGGACACATTGTTGTGGGTACGAAAGCACCAGAGGTTTGTCCTGTTTGCAACCATCCAAAAGCCTATTTCGAGGTAAGTGAGGAAAACTATTAAATTCGTATTGCAAGGGCAGAAAAACTAGTAAATATCTGAATCTTTTAAATTGAGAGAGAAATCGGTTTCATTCCGATTTCTCTTTTTGTTAATAGGTAATAATATTATTAATTGTACATACAATTTGATTGTTTTGAGTTAATTTTGCAATAGAATTAAAGTTATAAGTAATGATATCATTTACAATTTGCCTTTTAGCCTTGATCGCAGGCTATTTCCTGTACGGAAAATTTGTAGAACGTGTTTTCTCTCCAGATGCTAATAGGGTTACTCCTGCAATTAGTAAGCAAGATGGAGTTGATTTCCTTCCGTTGCCGACTTGGAAGATTTTCATGATTCAATTCTTGAATATTGCGGGTTTAGGTCCGATTTTTGGAGCTATTATGGGCGCAAAGTTTGGTCCGGCTTCTTTTTTATGGATTGTTTTCGGCTCTATTTTCGCAGGTGCAATGCATGATTATCTTTCTGGTATGCTATCTATGCGTAATGATGGAGCAAGCCTTACCGAGATTATTGGTACTTATTTGGGCGAGAACACGAAGAAGGTAATGGTTGTTTTCACTATGGTTTTGATGGTGCTTGTAGGGGCTGTCTTTGTTTCTGGTCCAGCAAATTTGTTGGCATCATTAACCCCGTCTTATTTGGATGCGTTGTTTTGGATAGTTGTGATTTTCATATATTATGTATTGGCTACAATGTTGCCGATAGATAAAATTATTGGTAAAGTATACCCTGTATTTGCTTTTGCGTTGATGTTTATGGCGATTGGAATTCTTGTGATGCTGTATGTTAAACATCCTACATTCCCTGAATTGTATGATGGTTTGTATAATAGGTATCCTGGTGGAAGTGAAAGTACACCGATATTTCCTATGATGTTCGTGAGTATAGCATGTGGCGCAATATCAGGTTTCCATGCGACGCAGTCTCCTTTGATGGCTCGTTGTTTGAAAAATGAAAAAATGGGACGTCCTGTTTTCTATGGAGCGATGATAACAGAGGGAATCGTGGCTTTGATTTGGGCTGCTGCTGCTTCTTACTATTTTGCAGGGAACGGAAGTGGAGAACCAGATGCTGCAATAATCGTTGATAAAATCACAAAAGATTGGTTGGGCGTGTTTGGTGGCGTCTTGGCAATTTTGGGCGTGATATTCGCACCTATCACTTCTGGTGATACTGCGTTGCGTTCTGCACGTTTGATCATGGCTGATTTTCTTCATATAGAGCAAAAAAGTATATCAAAAAGATTGATGATTAGTCTTCCTATCTTTCTTGTTACCTTGCTTCTTTTGGTTTATAGTTTAAAAGATGAAAATGGATTCAATATGATTTGGCGTTATTTCGCTTGGTGTAATCAAGCGTTGTCTGTTTTCACTTTGTGGGCCATTACGGTTTACCTCTTCTTAAAGAGAAAACTATTCATCATTTCGTTAATTCCTGCGTTGTTTATGACTGCCGTTTGTACTACCTACATTTTCATTGCACCAGAGTGTTTCGGGCTTTCCCATACGATTTCTTACACAATCGCAGGGGTAGTTACGCTATTCTCTTTGGGCGCATTTTGTATGTGGGCTAAAAAGAAAAGAAGTGGTGTTATAGAAGAAAAATCCGATTTTTAATTTTTTGTGCTAATAATAGAAAGGATGTGCCATTATGACACATCCTTTTTTATTATTAAGACTTTATCTGTATTTATATCTATTCTGATTCTATTATCTGTTCTATAGCCTACAATCCATAAGATTTGCTCTTCTTCGCTTTGATTCATCGTTAGAAGCCAAATATTCTTCTTCTCAATTTCACGAATTTTTTGATCTATGAAGAAATCGCTTAACTTTTTTTTGCCTTTCATTCCAAATGGAATAAAATAATCCCCCTCTTCCCAATGTCGCAATGTTAATGGAAATTTTATTTTTGAAAGGTCTGCATAGAAAATGTTTGCGTTTCTTTCTATTTGAATATCATGACTGTCAGTTATTTGAAAATTTAATTGAATTGGTAAATGCTTGATTTCTTTTATTGATGTTATTTTGTATCTCTGTGATTCATTTGTCTTAGTTGGAATGATTATGATTTTTTCTGCCGAAACCCAAAGGGTATGTTTAGTGTCTGTTGATTTGAATTGTTTACCTGAAATGTTCTTCTTGATAAGAAGTTGAATGTCGGAAATATTGGCATTTGAAAAGTGAAAAGAAGAAAGAATCTTATAGAGTAGAAAGTTTTGGGCGGAACTGTACTTTTGTAGGTTCTTTATTTCTATTTCAAAGTGGTTCTCTGTTTTTAATAGTATTCTGCCAATGTCTTCTGCTAAGTGAAATTCAGTGTAGTCTTCAACGTTTTTGAGGTTGTCAATGGTTGTAAGTAACGAATTTTTCCAATTTGGGAAATAGGATTGAATGAAAGGTATTACTTCATTTCTAAACATGTTCCGCTGATAGATAGATTCTTCATTCGTTGAATCTTCTACATGTGTCAGTGCATTTTTCTTTAGGTAATCTAAGATTTCAGTTCGAGAAACTTTTAGCAGTGGTCGCCAAATTTTCCCATTGATTTCTTTTATTCCTGCTAGTCCGCGTAATCCAGCACCTCTGGAAAGGTTGATCATAAAGGTTTCAATAACGTCGTCTGCATGGTGGGCTACTGCAATGTAGTTGGCATTTTCTCTTATTCTTAACTGTTCAAACCATTGATAGCGTAATTCTCGTGCTGCCATTTCCGTTGATATACAGCGTGTTTTAGCGAAGGTCTCTGTGTCAAAATCTATTTTTCTTAGTGGCACATGAATCTTTTGACAGAAATCTTTTACAAATTGCTCGTCTCGATTTGATTCTTCTCCTCTTAAGTGAAAATTGCAATGTGCTGCAATGCATTGATAACCTGCAGTATAAAGAAGATGGAGCAGTGCGATTGAGTCCGCTCCTCCACTAACTGCTACGATTAGTTTTGATTGCTTGGATATTTTAAATTTTAGATTTTCTTGTGCCAAAATCATTGAAAACTAATTGTTTATAACTTTGAAATTCTTTCTAATGTGATTTTCACAAGGTCTTCCATCGCTCCTTTATATTCTGTGTTCATTGTCTTGTCTACTCGTCCTGCAATGATGTTACATATTGTAATTGCTTTGTGTCCCAACAACTTAGCGAGTCCGGCAACTGCGGAACTCTCCATTTCGAAATTGGTGATCTTTTCTCCTTTATAGTCAAATGTTTCAATTTTTCCATTTAAATTAGGGAAAGCTAATGGAATGCGTACATATCGTCCCTGTGGACCGTAGAAACCTGGTGCGGAAATAGTTACTCCCATTACGAATCCTGCTCCTAATTTTTGTACAAGTTCGTCGTCTGCCGATACGACGTAGGGTGCTGCCAACCGATTCCCCCAGCTGACATGACGCTTGAATGCTTGTTCAAAATCAAGATCAAATATTCCATCGGGAACATTGTAATAGTTGAGCAAACCATCAAATCCGATAGATCGTCGCGCAACGACAAACGAACCTACAGGACAGAATGTCTGCAATCCTCCCGATGTTCCCAAACGAACGAGTGTTAACTGTGAGAATTTTTCTTTTATTGTTCTTGTCTGGAAATCAATATTTTTAAGTGCGTCCAACTCCGTTAGAACTATGTCTATATTGCCTGTTCCTATGCCATGGGAAATACAGGATATGCGTCTGCCGTTCTTCGTTCCTGTGATGGTGTGAAACTCTCGATTTTGTAGTTCGCATTCTTGTGTGTCAAAATGATCTGCAACCATATTTACTCTTGCGGGGTCTCCAACTAAAATAACGGTGTCTGCTAACTGCTCTGGCTTTAAGTGAAGATGAAAGACAGACCCATCGGAATTAATTATCAATTCTGATGGCGCTATTATTCTTTGAGTCGTATTCATGGAATTAATGTTTAAAGTTGTACGACAGTCTGGGTTTAACCAGTCTGTTTTCTCAAATATAGGTAATGTTTGAATAAAAATGGGAGAATTTCTGAAAATAAAGAGCGGAACATCTTTACGATATTCCGCTCTGTTTGGGTTTATAGAAAATTTACTCTATTGAAATTTTGAAGATAACGCCGTTGTTGGCTTTTACGCTTATACCTATCTGTGATTTTGAAGAGAGAGTCGTCTTTCCTCTTTCTTTTGTCATTAGATTGGTGTACTCAATCTCCTTACCTTCAGGAATCTGCAGATAGTCGAATGCGTGTTGTGGTATGTTGAGTCCGACGTTTTTGTCGTTGTCTTCAAAATTGACGAGAATGAGAAGCAACTCTTTCTCAAATTTTCTAATGTATGCGTATTGTTTGTTCGTATCAAAATTTGGATTGTTGAAATTGGCATACTCTAAGTCAAAAAAATCTCCTTCTGCGATTGCTTTTTCTTCTCTACAAACATTTAGCAATTGGCTGTAAAACGTATGCAATTCTTTTTCTTCTCTACTTAGTTTGCCCTTGAGGTATCGATGAACAGAAGGTATTGTCCAATAGTCAAAAATGGTCGTTCTTCCGTCCATTCCACTAAATCCTTCCTTGTCGGTTGCTTTTTCTCCAAACTCCTGCCCGTTGTAGATCATGATGGGGCCCTTGCTGATTGTTGAAGAAATAATCATTGCGGGACGCCCCTTCAATGCGTTACCAGCGAAAAAAGGAGATGCTATTCTTTGCTCGTCATGGTTCTCAAGGAAGTTCAGCATGTGGTCGGAAACACCGTTGAGCGACTGCCAACAATGCGTGATGTTGTGGCAGGCGTCTTCGTTACGCATGATTCCTCGCAATGTGTCATACAAACCAACCTTGTCATATAAGTAGTCAAACTTTCCATCAAAGATGAATCGGTGATATTCAGCAGGATTATAGGTCTCTGCTATGAAAATCATATCAGGATATACTTCCTTTATTTGTGGTATAGCCCATGCCCAAAAATCTACAGGCACCATTTCAGCCATATCGCAACGAAACCCATCTACCTTCTTTTTGCCCCAAAAGAGAAGAATGTCTCTCATTTTAATCCATGTGTTAGGGATAGGATAAAAGTCGTTACGGCGATAATTGAAATAATCTACTCCATAGTTGAGTTTGATGGTTTCATACCAGTCATACATGCCAGGAGCGTTGGTGAAACAGTCGTTTCCTGTTGCCTTACAAGGATTTTCAATGTAAGGGTTTTCTTTATAGTCTGACGTGTCAAAACGAGGAGAAAATTGCTGTCCAGGAAGATAATAGAAATTATTTTGGTTGGAGAAGGATACCTCTACGACATCGTCTTCACCCAAATCTCTGACATTTTTAGGCTTTTTGTCTGAGTGATACTGGCGAGCAACATGGTTCGGAACAAAATCCATAATCACCTTTAATCCTGCACGATGGGTGCGTGTGATGAGGTTTTGGTATTCTTTCATCCTGTTGTCTACGTCTTCCGCTAAATCAGGGTCAACATCATAATAGTCTTTGATGGCGTATGGAGATCCTGCCTTTCCTTTGACTACTTCTGGATGATCTTTAGCGATTCCATACGCTGAGTAATCGGTTTGTGTGGCATGCTCAATAACACCAGTAAACCATATATGCGTAAATCCTGATTGTTTTATCTCCTTTAATCGGTCTGCGGTGAAGTCGTTAAACTTACCGCAGCCGTTTTCCTGGAGAGTAGCATTTTCAATGGGGTTCGCCGTTTGATTGCCGAACAATCGTGGAAGAACTTGATAAATGATGATTTTCTCCGTCATAATAATCTTTCAGATACAACATTAAAAGTAACTTGTTCCGTCAAAACAGTGTGTGCAGACTTGTTCTTTAGGCAGTCCAATCGCTTGGATTAAATCTTCCATAGGACTGAACTTCAAGGTAGTCAGTTTGAACTGGTCGCGGATATCTTCTACGAGGGCTTCGTATTGTTTCGTCCCTGTCGTCTTGTAAAGGTCAAGGTTGATATCGTGTCGACCTTCAAACTTCTGAATGACGCGTCGGGATATGTAGTCCAATTCGCTTCCTCGTGACGCAAAGTTTAAGAAATTACATGAATAAATCAAAGGAGGACATGAAATTCTTACATGGACCTCTTTGCATCCGTATGCGTAGAGCGCTCCGACATTGTCAGACAACTGCGTTCCACGAACGATTGAGTCGTCGCAGAAAACCGCTTTTGAGCCGTTCAATAACTGTTTGTTAGGAATCAATTTCATTTTTGCAACCAATTTTCTCATGTCTTGTGTTGCAGGGGTGAAACTTCTTGGCCATGTTGGAGTGTATTTTACAATACCTCTTTTGTATGGTATTCCACTACCGTTAGAGTATCCGATAGCGAATCCGATACCAGAGTCTGGTACAGCGCCTACAAAGTCCGCATCTATTTTTCCCTTCTCTTGTTTTCCCATTAAGCAACCTGCACAGTGTCTCATCACGTCAACGTTAATGTTCTCGTAGGTTGTGACAGGATATCCGTAGTAAATCCACATGAAAGAGCAGACTTGCATCTTATCGCCTGGCTTGCGAAGTGTCTCATAGCCATCAGCAGTGATGCGTACGATCTCCCCTGGACCTATGTTGTAGCATGGTTCGTAGTCTAAGTTGTGAAAACAGCACGACTCGCAAGATACTGCATAGCCTTCGTCATGCTTGGCGATGACCATTGGTAAACGCCCAAGCTTGTCTCGGACGGCGATGATCTCGTTCTCCGTCAGCAAAAGCATCGTACACGATCCCTTGATTTTTCTGAACACGTTCTCAATTCCTTCGACGAAGGAGTCTGCATCAGAAATAAGCAGTGCAATCAACTCTGTTTGGTTGATTTTTCCTGAACTCATCTCCGAAAAAGGCATCTTCTTGTCCAACATCTCTTGTCCTAATTCCTCGATGTTGTTGATACAAGCGATGGTGGCGATAGCAAACCTTCCCAAGTGTGAGTTGATGAGGATTGGCTGCGCATCAGTGTCGCTGATTACTCCAATTCCAGAGTTACCTTTGAACTTTGAGAGGTTTGGCTCAAACTTCGTCCTGAAGTATGAACTCTCCAAGTTGTGGATACTGCGAGTGAACCCGATTTCCTTGTCGTACATGGCCATTCCGCCACGTTTAGTTCCAAGGTGTGAGTTGTAGTCAGTTCCGTAGAACAGATCCTGCAGACAACTGCTTTTCTTAATTGTACCAAAAAAACCACCCATGATGACTATAATTTACTGTTTTATGTTATTGGTTCATGTAGTCTCTACAATTGACACTCTTCTTGCCTCCTCTTTTCCAACTCTACATAGATGCGCCGAGTCGCAAATGCATCCAACGCTGCGTATCTCTTCTGCTCATTATTCAGAAAGGATGCCTCCCAATTTGTCAATCTCATCTTCTTTGAAATCTTTTTACGGAACAGGTTGGCGTATATCCGCGACAACCCGCAATCTCTAATGCCAAACTGCTTCGTATAAGACTGCAAATCAATGAAGTTTTTTGGCTTTATAGACAACTCCTTTCGGGTTGCTCTCTGCATTCCTCTGAAGTCGTCCTTTAAGGACAAGCCAATTTTCAATATGTTTTCGTCCTCCAATATAGGCTTGAGGTATTCCCATATCTTCGGATCAACGGTTCTAAACAAAAAACACTCCGATGCTGTGCAAATCTGCACTAAACTGATCAAGTGTATTTCTCCTTTTTTATATGATGGTCTCGTTTCCGTATCGAATCCGAGGACATCTTTTTTCCCAATGTCTAATAAATAAGCAGCTGCTTTTTCCGCTTCAGATTCAGACTGTACCACAATAATCTTTCCGTCGTACCCTTCTGACGGATACTGGGACAACTCTTGTTTGGTTATCGTCTCCTTGATATTTGCAAGCGGATACCGTATAGCATTCTCCTTAATTTCGGCTTCCTCTGTGTCTCTCAATTCGTCGAATTCCACGCTTTCTTGTGTTTTGTCTGTTGAATCAGTCATTGAAAAAATCTATTTCGACATTGTTACTTCCTTCTTCAATTTCATCATATCCTTCGCCGTACATTTTTTGATCTTCTGCGTATTCCACAAGGTCGCCAGAATGAAGTACTGTGTGCATCGCTTTCAATGCATTCAACAATTTACCTCCCCAGAATGATGAAAAATTGTCCATACAGTCAAGTAGCGCATCGTTCATTATGTTTAGGTCTGCTGATTGAAAGTTGACAAGTGTGTCTTTCAAGTCTTGATAAATATCTGCCAAGTCTTCCGAAATGAAAGCCAGATACTCATCAGTGCTTTGTCCGTCCTCTTCAATTCTTACATCTAAGTATTCATCGTGTTCGGCTGTGAGACGTGCAACACCGCTTCTGATGTTCTCGTATGTCGCCTCTGTGACGAATTGTTGGAGGTCCGAAAAAGAAGAATCCTCCATTTTAGGCATTAAGGAAGCTTTCAAATAGAGGAGAGACAAAATTTTTACGGACTTGTCAAAAAAAGACTTCGGAGCGTAACGCCTGCAACTTTCAACGAAGGCGCAGTATTCAGCGGCGACCGTGATGAACTCTATCGTGTTCTTATCAAACACTGGATGTTCGGGATATGCTTCTTTTTCTGCTGCAATGGATGTCATATCACTTTCTTTTTTAGTTACGGCAAATTTACAGAATATTTGTTGAATAACACATTCTTTTGTAAGTTAATTTTTGCGTTCTGCAAACAGAAATTTACAAAAACGCTCATTTTTCTGAATTTTGGAAAGTGAAAACCCTTATTGTACCGCTTTTTGTTTTCTTTTTTATATATGGAGTGGATTTTTTTGTTTGCGTTGTTGTTGTTCGTGAAAAAAATCGTAACTTTGCGCCGAGTTTTATATAATATAATGTCTAACGACTAATTTTTTAAGTCTCAAAAAAACAAATGAGTGAATTAACAAAGAATGTTGCTCCTGTTGATGGATTCGACTGGGATGCGTACGAGAAAGGCGATGTTGAAACAAACGTTAGCCACGAAGAATTGGAGAAGAAATACTCTGACACGTTGAATGTCGTAAAAGATAAAGACGTTGTTTTGGGTAAGGTCATCTCTATGAACAAGAGAGAGGTTGTAGTGAATGTTGGATACAAGTCAGATGGTATCGTTCCTATGAGCGAGTTCCGCTACAACCCAGACCTCAAAATCGGTGATGAGGTAGAGGTTTATATTGAGAGTCCAGAAGATAAAAAAGGACAGTTGGTTCTTTCTCACAAGAAGGCTCGTGCTTCTAAGTCTTGGGAGCGTGTAAACGAGGCTTTGGAAAAGGACGAAATCATCAAGGGATTTATCAAGTGCAGAACAAAGGGCGGTATGATTGTCGACGTATTCGGCATCGAAGCATTCTTGCCAGGTTCTCAGATTGATGTTAAGCCAATCCGCGACTACGATTTGTTCGTAGGTAAGACTATGGAGTTCAAGGTTGTTAAGATCAACCAAGAATTTAAGAATGTCGTTGTTTCTCATAAGGCTCTTATTGAGGCTGAGTTGGAACAGCAGAAGAAGGACATCATTTCAAAACTCGAAAAAGGTCAAGTGCTCGAGGGTACTGTCAAGAATATCACTTCATACGGTGTGTTCATCGACTTGGGTGGCGTAGATGGTTTGATTCACATCACAGACTTGTCTTGGGGACGTGTTACTCATCCAGAAGAGGTTGTGAAGTTAGATCAAAAGTTGAATGTTGTAATTCTTGACTTTGATGACGAGAAGAAACGTATCGCTTTAGGTTTGAAGCAGTTGACTCCTCATCCATGGGATGCTTTGGATCCTAACTTGAAGGTTGGAGACAAGGTTAAAGGTAAGGTTGTCGTTATGGCAGACTATGGTGCGTTTGTAGAAATCGCTCCTGGCGTTGAGGGCTTGATTCACGTTTCAGAGATGTCTTGGTCTCAGCACTTGCGTAGCGCACAAGACTTCATGAAGGTCGGAGACGAAGTTGAGGCTGTCGTTTTGACTCTTGATCGCGAAGAGCGTAAGATGTCTTTAGGTATCAAACAACTTAAACCAGATCCATGGGCTAACATCGAAACTGAATATGCAGTTGGCTCACGTCACAAGGCAAAGGTTCGCAACTTCACTAACTTTGGTGTTTTTGTAGAGATTGCTGAGGGTGTAGATGGCTTGATTCACATTTCAGATCTTTCTTGGACTAAGAAGATTAAACACCCATCTGAGTTCACTCAAATAGGTGCGGAGATTGAAGTTCAGGTATTGGAGATTGACAAAGAGAACCGTCGCTTGAGTTTAGGACACAAGCAGTTAGAAGAGAATCCTTGGGATACATTTGAGACTATCTTTACGGTGGGCTCAATCCATGAAGGTACAATCGTTGAGATGATGGATAAGGGTGCTGTTATCGCTTTGCCTTACGGAGTTGAAGGATTTGCTACTCCAAAGCATTTGGTTAAAGAGGACAAAACTCAGGCTAAGGTTGACGAGAAGTTGCCATTCAAGGTGATTGAGTTCAACAAGGAAGCCAAGAGAATCATCCTTTCTCATAGCCGTATCTTTGAGGATGCTCAAAGAGGTGGAGCAGAAGATGCAGAGAAAAAAGTTCGTAAGAACAACAAGTCTGCTAAGAAGAATGAACCTACGATTCAGATCGAGAAAACTACTTTCGGAGATATTGAAGGATTGGCTTCTTTGAAAAAACAGCTGTCTGAAGAAGAAAAGAAATAATTGATGAATTATAACATTCTTGCCTTGGAATCATTTCGGGACAAGATTGTTAAAACATTATTACAATAATTAAAACTTTGTTTTTTATTCTATGAAGAAGAATTTTTTAGTTCTGTTTATGGCCTTGGGTCTTGCTGCAGGAGTTAATGCACAAGAACAACAAGAGTCAGTTGCTGCTGATGCTAACAACGAAGTGGCAAAATCAGAGTCAATCAATCACTGGTCTCTCGCTGTTAAGGGGGGTGTTAACTACCTCCGTAATACAGACAAGAAAGTTAATTTTGAGGTTGGTGGAGAAGTAGAAAGAACTTTCAATCCTCGTTGGGGTTTGGGCTTGGAGTATATGTTCTTGAAGAACGACCACGATGCGAACAATGGTTTCGCTGATATGGAAGGCAACCACCAAGACATCAATGTGTTCTTGTCATTCAATTTGTCAAACATCCTTGCTCCATACCGTTCTTGCACATGGTTCAATTGGTATGCTAAGACAGGAGTTGGCGCTACGATCTACAAATATCAATTTGATGGAAAAGACGAGGAGACTGGTGCAAAATTCTTGGGTGTCGCTTCAACTGATGTTGAATTCAATGTTTGCAAGTATGTTGCATTGTTTTTAGAGGGACAGGTCCGTGTGAACCCTAACAAGGAGGCAAACGGATACAATGGTTCGCGTAGTATTCTTGGAGCTAACTTCGGTGTTCGTGTTCTCTTTGGTGGTGAGCGTAATATCCGTAACATCGCATGGGGAGACTACATTCCTGGTGTAGAAGTTCCTGACTTTGGTCCAATCTTCGATGCTCAAAAGAAAGAGATGGACGCTAAGGCTGCTGAGCAACAAAAGGCTATCAATGATCAGAACGATCAAATCAAGAAGTTGCAACAACAAATCAAGTTCACTCAAGATTCTTTGGATCGTCACATCAAGGCTACTAAGCCAAAAGTTGCATACAAACCAACTGCAGAAGAGTCTCAAATTATCAAGACTGCCTTGTCAAATTTGGAGTTCGAGTCTGGAAACGCTGTTATCAAGAGCACTTCTTTCACATACTTGGATGGTCTTGCAGGTTTGTTGGCAAAACACCCAGAGTGGTCAGTTAAGTTGAATGGTCACACAGACAATAGCGGTAAGGCTGCTGCTAACCTCAAATTGTCTCAAGATCGTGCAAATGCAGTAAAGGATTACTTGGTTTCTAAGGGAGCTGACGCTGCTAACATTGAGGCAGAAGGTTTCGGTCAAACTAAGCCAATCGCATCAAACAACACTGCTGCTGGTAAGGCTAAGAACCGTCGTGTAGAGGTTGAGTTATTCTCAAAATAATATTGAGGTTATTCTGAGTTTATTACATAAAGGGAGCGGAGTTTTTCCGCTCCTTTTTGATTTGTGTTTTAATGTCGGATATTACACTTAAAATTTTAGGATCAGGATCTGCCATTCCTGCTTATGGAAGGAATCAAGCTTCTCATGTGCTTTCAATGCATAACAAGAAATTTATGATTGATTGTGGAGAAGGTACACAAGTGCAGATGAATAGATATGGAGAGGGAGGAGCCCGTTTAGACCATATTTTTATATCTCATCTTCATGGCGACCATTGTTTCGGACTGTTGGGTTTAATATCTTCTATCGGTATGCGGATGGATCGTGGCGACCTGTATATTCATTCTCATGCCCAGTTAGAGCTCGTTTTACGACCAGCACTTGATTTTTTCACGGGCGGACTGGATTTTAAAGTTCATTTCGAACCTTTTAAAGCTAATGTTTCAGAATGTATTTATGAGGACAGGTCAACTGTCGTAACCACGATACCTTTAGTACACACGATGCCTTGTTCTGGTTTTTTGATTAAGGAGAAGCCGAAGGAAAGACATTTGATAAGACAAAAGATAGATTTTTTCAAAATTCCGATAAAAGAATTACCTCTGATTAAAAGAGGGGCAGATTTTATCACACCTGGTGGAGAAATAATACCCAATGCGATGTTGACAACAGAAGCATCTCCATCTTTCTCGTATGCCTATTGCTCTGATACAGCTTATAGCGAACGCATTATTCCATACATAGAGAATGTGGATTTGCTATTTCATGAGGCATCTTACTTAAATGAGCATAAGAATAAGGCTAAAAAGAATTTACATTCAACAGCGGCACAGGCAGCCACCATTGCGCAAAAGGCGAATGTGAAAAAATTAATATTAGGTCATTTTTCTGCGAGATATAAAAATTTAAGTGTTTTTTTAGATGAAGCAAGACCTATCTTTGCAAATACGGAATTGGCCAAAGATGGAATGGAGTTTAATTATTAGGTTAACCACAGATTGTTTTGAATGAGAAAAAAAATACTGCTTTTTATTTGTTTGTTAATTCAGTCTTATATATGTCTGTTTGCCATAGACACTGAAATTGTCGGTGTCGTACGTGATTCATCAACGAGGGAAACATTGCCGTATGTTTCTATTTATTTTAAAAACACAACGAAAGGTACGATAACGGATGTGACAGGACGATTCACTATAATGGCGAAGGAGTCTGGACAACTTGTTTTTTCAATGATGGGTTATAAAGACTATCGGGTAAATGTGAAGGCTGATGGAATGAAAAAAAACCTTAAGATAAATTTGGCTCCAGATAATGTGGCTTTAGGAGAGGTTGTTGTTACCTCAAAGAAGAAACAGAAGTATAGGAGTAAAAATAATCCTGCAGTTGATTTAGTAAAAGAGATGATAGACAAAAGAGATGTCTATGATCCGAAAAGGCATGACTATTGTTCGTATGACAAGTATCAGAAGATAACATACGCATGGAATGAGTTTGAAGAAGGAAAATATAACGGACTTTCAAGGAAATTTGGCTTTTTATATGATCACACGGATACCTCTCGATATGGTAAAACGATTTTGCCAGTAGGTTTGAGAGAGTCCGCTTCGTCTATATATTGGCAGAAAGATCCCGATAAGAAAAGAGAACTTATGCGTGCACAGAAAAGTGTTGGAATTGACGAAATCTTCCCTCAAGAGGGCGTGAAAAAAACATTGGACGAGATGTTTCGGGAAATTGATTTGTTTCAGAATGACGTTGTCTTGTTGTCAAATCATTTTGTAAGTCCACTTTCCAATGTAGCCCCTTCTTTCTACAAATATTTTGTCATAGACACGTTGGTAGTTGATGGTGATTCATGTGTCAATTTAGCATTTACACCTCGAACGACAGAAGCGTATGGGTTTACGGGAAGTCTCTATGTGTCTCTTGATTCTACTCGTTTCGTTCACCATGCGCATTTCAATATTCCTAAAGACATTAATCTCAACTTTGTTGAAAGTTTATATATGGAGCAGGATTTTGAAAAGTCGGATGATGGTTCACGCTTGATCAAGAAAGACTATGTGTGTGTTGAATTTTTTGTGCCTGCGCTACCTCGAGTTTATGGAGAACGGCTGAATTCGTATAATAATTATGGTTTTAAGAAGACAAAAGATTATGAAATCTTAGGAGAAAGTGCACCAGTTATAGAAGCAAAAAATGCAAATAAACAAGATAATGCAGCGTGGGATACGCTGCGTCATTCTCCATTGTCTGCAGAGGAAAAAAGGACAGATTCTTTGATGATGAAATTACATGATGTGAAACTGTTCAGGGTTGTAAAAAAAGGATTGGAAGTTTGTATAAACAATTATATACCAACGAAAAAGGTTGGCAGCCAGTTTGATTACGGACCTTTTTTCTCAACTATTTCAAAAAACAGATTGGAAGGCTTTCGTGTGAGAGTGGGAGGAGAAACGACGACATTCTTTGATGAACACTTTTTTATCAACACTTATTTGGCTTTTGGTTGCAAAGATAAATTGCCGAAGGGGATGGGTTCGTTAGAGTACTCTTTTAACAAGAAGAAGCTTTATCATGTTGAGTTTCCCGTTCATTCAATTAAAGCGTATGGAAAATTTGATGTCGGCAAGGTTGGAGAGAGTTTTGTAGGGTATGATAATATATTAGCCTCCCTTTTTAGCCGCACGGACGATAGAAATGCCATTTATCAAAGAGAATTTGGCTTGATTTATCAAAATGAATTTTACAATGGCTTTTCGTACAATTTAGAATATGCATATAAAACATATTATGCCACATGGTTGACAAAATTCAAAAGATATTCTGAGAATGGAACATTTTCGGAGATAGATGATTATTCAATGAGTACATTAAAATTGTCTTTACGTTATGCACCACATGAAAAATTCTATCAATCTCGTCGTTTCCGTTATCAGCTGAATAAAGAACATCCCGAGTTTAATTTGACGCATAATGCTTCCATTAAAGGTGTTTTAGGATCTTCGTATACCTATAACAGAACAGAAGGAAGTTATAGTCAGCGTTTCTGGATGTCTTATTTTGGATATGTTGATATATTTTTTAAAGCGACGAAGGTTTGGAATGATGTCCCTTACACATTGTTGGATGTGCCTGATGCGAGTTCATCCTACACGATAAAAGAGAAAGCGTTTTCATTGCTGGACCCTGTTGAGTTCTTATGCAATCAGTCTCTGACCTGGGACATCTCTTATTTCTTGAATGGACTGATTTTAGATAGAGTTCCCGTGATTCGGAAGCTTCAGTTGCGAGAGTTCGTGACTTTTAAAGGCGTTTATGGAAAGCTCTCAGATAACTCTAATCCATTGAAAGCCAATAATAAAGACGGCCTATTTGTGTTGCCAACAACATCGTATGCATTTGAACAGAAACCTTACATGGAAGTTGGTGTAGGTTTGGATAATATCTTAAAATTGTTTAGGTTGAGTTATTCGTGGCGTTTAACATACAAAGAGCATAAAGACGTGCCCAAGCATGGGTTGCGATTCGCTCTACATATAGATTTTTAATGACGCAAATAGACTTTGTCTGAAAAAGTAGCTTCATAGTAAAATAAAATTATCAGAAAAAATGCTTTTAAAATTTGGCATATAAAAAAAACTACGCTAACTTTGCCAGCGTTTTAAAGGGATTGTCTTGTGGTGTAATGGTAGCACATCAGTTTCTGGCACTGCTTGTCCGGGTTCGAGTCCTGGCAAGACAACGAAGAGTCTTTCTTGAAAAAGAAAGACTCTTTTTATTTTAGGTTTGTTTGAGAAAGAGAAATATAAGAGTAGTCTTTGTAGTATTGGTCTGCTGATTCGTCCGTATATTGTAGTATGTTACAAAATGTTGTCGTCTTGCATTTGTTTGTGCTATTTTATGAAATGAATCTTAGAAATATTGAGAAGAAACTATTTACTTTGCGGAGGAAGAGGGGAAACTCGTATAGAAATAATAGATAAAAGTAAAACAAATAAATTATATAGTTATGCCATTATTCAGAGTAACATTGAAGCAATCAACCAACACGAATGGTGTGAGATTAGAGAGAGGAATGTCGGTAGACGTAGTAACGGATAGTTTCAGTAATCCAGTAAGCACAAACAATGGGCAGGCTGTGCA
>CAVKBM010000014.1:0-37884 GCA_963654355.1 Bacteroidaceae bacterium
CTGCACAACCATGCACACATTTTACACATATAACTGATTTTCAATCCCTTCTATTTCCAATGAACCGAACCAACAAACACATTCCATTTATTTAGCCTTGTTTTTAACCTTTTTTGTATCTTTGTAATTCCGAATTTTTGTATTGCATACAGCATTTTTTGTTGTATGGCAGTAAATTATGCGATTTGAGACAGGCAATATAAGAACCGATATAGATAATTCGAAACGTTGAGACGCTTTCTATTTATACTCTTTACGATAAACATTTTGGCCACGCAACTTGTTGTGGCTCAAACGGATGCAGACCGTTATAGGGAAGAACAACGTCTTCGCGTAGAGCAGTTGAAAGAGCGCAGAAGGCGTGAGAAAGCAGAGGAAAGAGAGAAAGCAGAAGAGACAAAACAGGTTCTCGAAGAGCAAAAAAACGTAAAGAAGGAGGCCGTAAGTGCATCCAAAGAGGCTGCGGTAACAGATAAAATTGCAGGAAAAGAGGCTGTAAAACAGCAAAAAGAAACAGCAGCCCAGAAAAAACAAGCAGACAAAGCCAACCAAACAGAGAAACTCAAGGAATACGAGCAGATACTCGAAAACGAGCGACAAGCTCGCGTACTTCGTCAACAGCGTGAGGCTGAAATGAAGAAAATCAACCAAGAACGGTGGGCTGAGAAACAAAAAGAAATTGACGAGGAACGTGCCAAAGATGAAGCCGAGAATGCCCAAAAGCAACAGAAATACGTTGAGGCCGTAGAACAGCAAAAATTGCAACGCGAAATCAACAGGCAAAAAGAAATTGAAGCTCGAGAAAGGCAGAAAAAAGCCTGGCAAGAAAAGAAACAAGCCATCGAGGCTGCCAACGCAGAAGCGTCATCTGCTGAAAAAGAACGTATTATGCAAGACTATCTCAAGTCGGTCGAACTTGAGAAGCAAGCTCGCGAAATGCGCATCCGAAAAGAAGCCGAGCTGAAAAATCAATACACAGAACTCTGGAACAAGAAGAAATCAGAAATAGAAGAAGCTCGCAAAAAAGAAAAAGAGGAGAACCTTCGTCGCCAAAAAGAGTACGAAGCAATCATAGCGAAACAGCGTGAATCTCGTGAGGCCCGTGACAAACGCGACGCCGAAAGGGCTCAACAAGAAAAGGAACTATGGGAGCAGAAAAAGAAAGAACAAGATGAACTACGCAAGAAACAACAAGAGAAAGAGGATAAAAAAGTCTCTGAATATCAAGCAGCCATAGCTCGTAACAAAGAAGCGGCTGAGCAACAACGCCTACAAGAGGCCGAAAAACGCGCTAAAGAGAAAGAACTCGCAGAACAACGCCAACAGCAAATCCGCGAACAACGTGAACTACAGGAGCAGAAAAGGAAGGAGGCCGAAGAGAAGCGAAAAGAAGCCGTTGCGGCGCGCCAAGCGGCTCAACAAGAGCGTATCGAGCAACAAAAACAACTCCAAGCACAACGTCAACAAAGAGAAGCTGAACGCAAAGCGGCGGAACAGGAAAAACTTCGTCTTCAAAAAGAAAAGGAGAAGCAGAAAAGAGAAGAGGCAAAGGCCGCAGAAGCACAAAAACGCGAGCAACAACGCATCAGCGAACAGAAGAAACGTGAACTTTCTCTTCAACTGAAGGAGAAAGAAAAGGCTCGTAAAGAGGCTCAAAAAAGAAAAGAGCAAGACATAGCGAATCGTCTGAAAGCGAAACGTTTAATTGAAAAGCAGAAGCAGATAGATCAACGTCAAGCGCAACGCGAACGTGCTGCTGCTCAGAAAGAGGCTGAGCGAGAGCGCGTCAATGCTTTGCGTGAAAAGAAGAAAGAACAGCTCCTACTCCAGCAAGAAAAGCGCAGAGAGAACATGGAAAAGATGCAAGAGCGCAAGGAAAGAGAAAAGGAGGCCGAAGCGCAACTCAAAGCGTACCAACAGCGGCAAGCGGAACTCGCCGCAGCTCAAGCGAAACTCAACGCCGAGAAAGAGGCTGACGAGAAGGAGAAGGAACGTCTTCGCAAAGAGCAAGAGAGAATCGAAAAAGAAACTATGAAGTTGGCAAAGAAAATCGTCAACAACAAGGCAAAAGAGTACAAAAAACAAGACAAAGCACAAGCAAAGCTTGAAAGAGAACAGGACAAACTCGAAGAACAAGCTCGTAAAGACTCCATCAAATTCGCAAAAATGGATGCCGAAGAACGAGCTCGCTACGAGGAGGAGGACCGTATCGACAGCCTCCGTCACCTTTCTTCTAAGCAGAAAAAAGAACTAAAGAAGAAACAAGAGTTACAGCAACAGTTGCTATCGCAAGAGGCAAGCGACGCCGCACTTCTTGCTAACGGCGACTTTGACCTTATAACTGGAGAACGTGACACAACAGACCTTCCACAAGAGGTTCTTGAACGACTGCGCAAGAAAAAAGAGAAAGAGACCATCGTCTTTCCTATGGATGAAGAGGAATTGCCAGATTTTGTTGATTCCTTAGGCGCAGACTCTGCGGCTGTAGATTCCGTCATTCCATTCTCTTCGACTATTGACTCAACCTTGTTGAAACAACAAATCGCCGAGTTGGAGAAAGAATTAGACAACGTTCGTGAGATCAACACCATAGAACGTCAAAACAAACGAAAAGGAAAGAAAAAAGAATATGTTCTGAACCGTATCAAAGTGCCAAATTGTAGATACCTCAACGATGTCATCTATGAACGTGAAAAATTTGAGTTCCGCTACGACCTCGATTTCTTCATACACTATTTCGACCACCGTTATTTCCACAAAAAGAAATTCTACGACCGCACCGACACGACACGTTGGGTAGCTCAAAAGGTGATTCGTTTAGTGGGTAACACAAAATACCGACACACCGACTTCAACAAGGTTGTTGACTCTATCGCTGGTATGATGCCTTTCTACCCTGTCCCTGAATATCTCGACTCTGTCATCTCAGAATTGAATCTGGAATATTTGGCTACGGGTGAAATCAAGGTGAAATTCCGCAACACTCGCCAAAAATCCATCATCGCAAAAGTCAAACCGACAAAGATAGACGACAACGGATTCGGCACAATGGGCGATATAACTTTCTACACGGGCAACAAACGTCGTATCATTGAGCAACTGAACGCTTCCGCTTTCGACTCTGTCATCGGCTTGAAAGACTCCGCAGAAGTGAAAGAGCAGATTCTTGCAGACTCATTGGAGACTGTCATCGCAGCCAAGTCCGAACATGACGAATTCGTACACACACAAGACAGTTTAAGCAACTTAACAGACAGCCTCGCTCTCAACGCCGAACAACGTGAGGTGGTAAGAAAAAAATTAGATGCGATACTTTGGGCCGACGATTCAGACTCAACCTCCGCCGACGATCGGATAGAGGTGAAAGGCGACCTTGCCTCTAAACCAGTGAATTTTGCAGACCTTGACCAGTTAGTGAAACTGGCAGAGAAGGAGAAAAAAGCAAAAGTGGCAGAACGTGAACGCAATCGAAGAGCCGAAGCCATCAAGAAACTCCAAGAAGAAGAGGCCGCAGCCGAAGAGGAACTTCGCAAGGAAGAAGAAGAGGAGACAGAGGAAACAAATGAAGAGATAATAGAGGACATACCTCCAACTCCACCTATCACAAACAGCGAAGAGACAATCCCAGAGAACGAATTAAGCACATTCGCAGAACCAACCGCCACAAACCCAAGCCCTTCTCCGACGACAAATGAATTCGATCAACAAAACACCAACGAAGAAAAGGGTACTAAAGAGGAGACTCGTGCGTTGATGGTTAAGGAAGATGAGAAAGAAGCATCTGAAGAGCTGAACGTAGAAGAACCTCAGAAAGAGAAGAAAAAAGAAAAAAAGAAGAAAGAAAAAAGAAGAAAAACAGAAGAGGATACAGAAAAAGCAGAATCTGTCGAACACACTCCAACGGAAGATGATGCAGACGACAACGCATCATCTGAAGAGGATGCTTCCTCTGAGTAATAATAAAAATTTTACCACGACCTTATTAATAACATTTTTATGTCTGACAAAATTAAGAATCTTATCACAAGAGCATTATCGGGAGCATTATTCGTAGCCATTATGATCACAAGTATATGGATTAACGGAGACGTCTTCTCCATCGTCTTTCTATTACTTACCCTCATTGGTTTGTATGAATTTTACGAATTAGTAAACCGTCATTTGGAAAACTGCGAAGTCTTCACCCTACCTTCCATTATAGGAGGGGCTGTTGTCTATATCTCCACCTATCTCGTCTTCTTTAAAGAACAGCCTGCGTTCTGGTTCGCCACCCCTTTCCTTGTTTTCGCTCTTCTCATGATAGCAGAATTATTCAGACAAAGAAAAAATCCCATTGCCAATATATCTATTTCGCTAATGGGCATCCTATATGTTGCAGTTCCGTTCTCACTTCTTTCGTATGTAGAATCTACTGAGTATGGATCTCAAATGCTCATTGCTTTTTTTATCACAATATGGGCTTCAGACACAGGTGCCTATTTGGTAGGTATGTTGCTCGGCAAACACAAAATGTTCGAGCGTATCTCTCCCAAGAAAACATGGGAAGGGTTCATAGGCGGATGGCTATTCTCTGCCATCGCTGGTGCTATTTTCTTCAACCTTGACTACTTTCCTGCTTTCACATTAATATCATGGATAGCAATCACAGCACTCATCTTCGCCTTTGGTGTCGTTGGCGACTTGGTGGAATCACTTATCAAACGTAGCCTCGTCGTCAAAGACTCTGGCAAATTTTTGCCTGGGCATGGTGGTTTGTTAGACCGGTTTGACAGTGCGCTCATTGCAGCTCCCGCACTCTTTTTCGTGGCACTTTTCTCTTTCATCTGTTAAATATCTCTAACGAACACTTATTTCAACGCAAAATTTTGTTAACTTTGCCGTTCAAACTCTACAAAAAATGAAAATTCATAAAGAAGGTCAAAAACTTTTAATGAAAGTCTTGGTTACTTTGTTGCTCCTCAACTGTTTGTTGTGGTACGCTTTCGGTATAGAACACAAGACTGCATTAGTTGCATTTTCCACAATATCATTCGTAGCATTTATATTTTTAACCAATTTCTTTAGAAGTCCAAACCGTGTGTTCGAGAATTTTGAAGATGGTATGATAGTATCTCCTGCCGATGGGACAATCGTCGTCATCGAACCAACCAACGAAGACGAATACCTCAAAGAACGTAGAATGCAGGTTTCCATTTTCATGAGCGTTTTCAACGTGCATGCCAACTGGTATCCTACCCATGGAAAGATAGTTTACTATACACATAATGATGGTCGTTTCATGGCCGCCAACCTGCCAAAATCCAGCACAGAAAATGAGCGTTCGACCGTTGTCATCGAGTTGCCCAACAAAGTGCAAATATTGGTTAGACAGGTGGCAGGTGCTTTAGCCCGGCGCATAGTTACCTACGCAAACCAAGGAGACGAATGTAAGGTAAACACCCAGTTGGGATTCATCAAGTTTGGCTCTCGTGTTGATCTCTATTTGCCTTTAGATGCCGAGATTCTCGTAAACATGAAGCAGACAGTCCGTGGGAACAAAACTGTCATCGCAAGGTTAAAAAAATAAAAACACAATCAACTTTTCTGACGAATTGTGTCTCACATAGCGGTTTCATTCGTAAATTGCATAACAAAAATTAGTCTCAATGGGAATCAGAAAACATATACCAAACACCATCACATGCTTAAATCTTCTTTCGGGAAGTGTCGCCTCGGTGATGGCATTTAAAGGTTTTACCTTCTACGCTCTGCTATTCATTCTTCTGGCAGCCGTATTTGACTTTTTTGATGGATTGTCTGCACGTGCATTGCATGTTTCCTCTCCCATTGGCAAAGAGTTAGACTCTTTGGCGGACATGGTAAGTTTTGGTTTCGCTCCAAGCGTTGTCGTCTACACCCAGCTTACGCTATGCGATATGTCAGAAAAAATCCATTGTTTTCTGCCTTTCTTTGCCTTTTTGATTGCTGCTTTCTCTGCATTGAGATTGGCAAAGTTCAACTTAGATGAACGTCAGACTAGTTCCTTTATCGGGTTGGCGACCCCCGCCAATGCTCTATTTTTCGTGGGATTAATCGCTATAACGGATCCCCTGATGCCTGTCGCCGATTATATTGACAGAGCTATGTTTGGATTCCTATTCAACCCTTACGTCGTTATTTTATTAGTTGTAATCTTTTGTTATCTTTTGGTTTCAGAGATTCCCATGTTCTCGTTAAAATTCAAATCGCTTAATTGGAGCGATAACGAGATACGCTTTATATTTCTTGGCATCGCTGTTGTTTTGATCGCGACACTCCAATTAGTAGCCTTACCTTTTATCATTCTCGTCTATTTACTGCTCAGCGTTTCTGCCTACAAGGGGTAGGCGTGTAACGTATAGTTATACCCAACTTATGAGTTTTTGGAAGTCTTTTTTTGCGGCTTTATTAGCTATTTTCGTTTCAAGCCTCGTTTTTTTCATTTTCTCTATCATTGCGGTCTTTTTTGTCTTCGCTCTCTTCTATTCTGATGACAGCACACCCATTCAAGAAAACGCTGTTTTGACTATCTCGTTGGAAGGAGAATTGCAAGACCATGCACAAGACGAAATCTACAACACAATCTTAGACAAAGATGTTTCTCCATCATTGGAAGCCATTGTAGGCGCAATCAAGCAAGCAGAGAAAGATTCTCTCATCAAGGGCATCATCATCAAGCCAGGAATCATCTCCACTGGATATGGTTCATTAGAGGAGATAAGAAAAGCATTAGAACACTTCAAAGAAACCACAGGAAAGCCTGTCATAGCCTATTCAGGAAAATACTCACAGGGCAACTACTATGTAGCATCTATAGCCGACTCTATCTACCTCAACCCTATCGGAGCAGTAGATTTTCGAGGCATTGCCACTTCATCTATGTTCTACAAGTCTCTTTTAGACACCCTAGGCGTGGATATGCAGGTGATTAAAGTGGGGACCTATAAATCATACGGGGAAAAGTACAGCAGCGACACCATGAGTGCAGCGAACAGAGAACAAAAAGAAAGACTTGTCAACTCTCTATGGAGCGAACTCAAGAACGACATTTCAAAATCAAGAGACCTATCAGAAAAAGACCTCGACACCATTGCCAATAGCATGCTAATCTATAGAACTCCGCAAGAAGTGCTTGAGACAGGGTTGATTGACGGACTAAAATATGCTGACGAAGTAGAAACTATTCTGAAGAGATTGATTGGTGCTTCAGAGGAAGAAAATGTGTGTTATGTAAGTGTTGCCGACTATTGGAATGGTTGCTACGAAAACACCGGCGAAAGCACTCTTGCCGCCAACGAGGTTGCAGTTCTCTATGCGGAGGGTGAAATAGACAATGGCTCTACCTCAGGATTGAGTTCAACTAAAATCATCAAGCAGTTGAATCAATTAGAGGAAGACACCATCGTAAAAGCCGTTGTCATTCGAGTTAACTCACCTGGTGGAAGTGCCTATGGTGCTGAACAAATGTGGCATGCCATAACACGACTAAAAAAAGTCAAACCAGTAGTTATCAGTATGGGGGACTATGCTGCTTCGGGTGGTTATTATATGTCTGTCGCTGCCAACCGTATCTTCGCAGAAAGGAAAACTATCACGGGATCCATTGGCGTTTTCTGCGTCATTCCAAACATTTCAAAACTCATACATAAATTAGGTATTCATCAAGAAATCGTAAAGACGAATGCCAACGCAGACCTCCTCTCTACGCTTCTACAGCCTCTCACCGATGAAGAGAAAGTCGTGCTTCAAAGTCATGTAGGAAGTGTCTATAACACGTTCATAGACCGTGTGGAGGCAGGCAGACCTAATCTAAGTAGAGACGAAATTGAAGAATTGGCAGAGGGTCGTGTATGGAGTGGCGTAGATGCACACCACTATGGCCTCGTTGACGAATTAGGCACATTAGACGATGCTATTCGCTTTGCCGCACAAGAGGCACAATTAGGCACATCCTACTATGTTTACACATACCCAGAATCGGAGGATTGGAAGACTCAAATAAGAAAATTACCTAATATCGGATACGAAAAAATCAAAACCTTTATCGCTCCAACCAAAGCGCTTTCTTGGGAGCAAGACCTAATTCTCCGCTTACAAAACTTAGACCACGACCAAATGATTATACCTAACGAATTGATGGTAAGATAGCAATACTTCACTTCATTTTTTTATATTTGCAGGTATGAAGAAATGGATGATTGTTGTATTGTCTATCGTAATGGCAGTTTCCTTTTTCAGTCTGATTGGATTACAGTCGTACTATCTCAAACTTAACGTAGATATGCGGGCAGACCAATTCAGCGAGGAAGTGAAACGCTCCCTCTATGAAGTAGCCAAGCTTTTGGAAGAGGAAGAGACAATGCAATACCTTAACAAAAATCTCACCACGCCATCTCAACGCACCAGAATCACCACGAAGTCGTCTGTCTTCATGACTGACGAGGAGGAACAACTGCAAAAGCTCAAGACCTTAGGTGACTCTGCAAAAAAATATTCTACCGTGCGTATAAAACCTAATGTTTTCATCTCAATGAAGCACGGTTCAAACTCTATTTTGGAGTCTTCTAAAATCATTCAAAATAAACTTAAAGAGCGCTTCCTTCACAACCGCGCCTTGCTTGATGACATTCTAATCCGTCTACTGAGCGAAACCTATATCAAACCGATTGAAGAACGATTAGACTTTGCTCTACTCAACGAGTTAATTGACAAAGGATTTGAAAATAACGGAATCAATGCAAAACACTATTTCTGCGTAATCAACAACGAGGGGAAAGTAGTTTACCGCAGTGCCAATTTCGACGACGAAGCGACAGACATGGAAAGTTACTCCCAACTACTCTTCCCTAACGACCCTGCGCCACAAGCCAACTATTTGAAGGTTTATCTACCTACCACACAAAAATTCATCACATCAAGCACTCTTTTCCTACCTTCCGCCATCTTCACTGGCTTACTACTCTTCACTTTCATCTTCTCACTTATCATCATTTCTCAACAGAAAAGACTTTCGGAGATGCGTACAGATTTCATGAACAATATGACACATGAACTAAAAACTCCTGTGTCAACAATCTCGCTCGCTGCACAAATGCTCAACGACGATGGCGTAACAAAAAGTCAAGAGATGATTGGACACCTCAGCAGAACAATAAAAGATGAAACAAAGAGACTCACACAACAGATAGACAAAGTACTGCAAATGTCCATTTTCGAGAAAGAGAGTAGCGCTCTGAAGCTCCAAAAGATGGACATAAACGAGTTAATACTCACCATCGCAGGAACATTCGCTATCAAGGTAGAAAACACAGGGGGCGACATTCAAACTGAGTTAGATGCCGAGGATGCCGTAGCCAACGTCGACGAAGTTCATTTCACCAACATTATCTACAATCTAATGGATAACGCTGTGAAATACTCCAACGGGCCGCTCATTCTTCGCTTAAAAACGTGGAACGAGAAAAAAAAATTGTTCATTTCAATAGAAGATAACGGAATCGGAATCAAGAAAAACAATTTAAAACGTATATTTGACAAATTTTACCGCGTACCCACCGGCAGCATTCACAATGTGAAGGGATTCGGATTAGGATTGGCGTATGTCAAAAAGGTCGTGCAAGATCATAAAGGAACGATAAAGGTAGAAAGCGAGTTTAACAAGGGAACGAAATTCATCATTTCAATACCTCAAAAGCAAGAAAAAACAAACTAACAATAACGAATATGGACGAAAAAACAAGAATATTACTCTGTGAAGACGACCAAAACCTCGGTATGCTACTTCGCGAATACTTACAAGCCAAAAATTATCAAACAGACCTTATGCCCGATGGAGAAGCTGGGTATAAAGCATTTATGAAAGAGAAATACGACATCTGCGTGTTCGACGTGATGATGCCCAAAAAGGACGGATTCACACTCGCCCAGGAGATTCGCCAAATAAACACAGAAGTACCTATTCTCTTTCTGTCTGCAAAAACATTGAAAAACGACATCTTGGAGGGATTCAGAATTGGCGCAGACGACTATATCACCAAGCCATTCAGCATGGAAGAGTTGCTACTACGCATTGAAGCGATTCTCCGACGCGTGAAGGGCAAAAAAGTCAAAGAAGAGACAGTCTTCCAAATGGGTAAGATTCTCTTCGACAAGCAGAAACAACAGTTAGTCATTGATGGCGAAATCGTAAAACTGACCACAAAAGAGTCAGAACTGCTTGCGCTTCTTTGCGCCCACGCCAACGACGTGTTAGAGCGCAATCACGCCCTTCGCACTATTTGGGACGAAGACAACTATTTCAACGCCCGCAGTATGGATGTCTACATCACAAAACTCAGGAAGCTGCTTAAAGCCGACCCTGAAGTTGAGATTATGAACGTACACGGCAAAGGATATAAGATCATTTATCCGAACTCGGAGAAGAATGACAATGAATAGGAGATAATAGAAATAGGCTAAGAAAAAACCGTATCTCAGCCTATTTTTTAACCCACAAAAGCCTCAGCTCTTTTCTTTTATGAGGGGTGTCAATACCATTATTGCCGCCACAACAACTACATAGCAGTTCCACAATATTTCACCATTTCCGTAAACAATGTTGCTAACTTGTCTTGCGCCAACAGTGAATTTTGTTGTACCTCCTCGTGGGTTACATTGCTTAGATTTGCATCGCAACCAACATTGGAAATGACAGAGACGCCAAAAACAGACAAACCCGCGTGATTTGCCACGATGACCTCTGGAACAGTCGACATACCACATGAATCACCTCCAATGATACGGAAATAACGATACTCTGCGAGAGTCTCGAAAGTTGGACCTTGCGTACCGACATAAACACCTTTCTTTAGGTTAAGGTTACACTTCTTGTCAATCTCTTCGGCTGCTACAATCATCTTCTTGTCATACGCATTGCTCATATCAGGGAAACGCGTACCCAACTCCTCAAGGTTGGGTCCGTGAAGCGGATGTTCTGGGAAGAGGTTGATATGATCTTTAATAATCATCACATCGCCCGGAATATAATCTGGATTCAAGCCTCCAGCCGCATTGGAAACCATCACCACTTTCACGCCAAACGCCTTCATCACACGAATAGGGAACGTGATGTCCTGCATAGAATAACCCTCGTAGTAGTGCAAACGACCCTGCATTGCCATCACTTCTACTCCTTCCAACCGTCCAAAAAGCAGTTTACCAGAATGTCCCTGCACTGTACTCGTCTTGAAATGAGGTATTTCTTGATATGGAATAGTGTCTACAACATCTATCTTCTTGGCAAAACCGCCTAAGCCAGTACCTAATACAATGGCGATCTTTGGCTTTAAGGCAGTCTTCGTCATCAAAAATTCGCACGCCTCTTTAATCGCCTTCAAAAAGTCATAATTTGCATCCATAATATACGTTTTTATTATTATTCTTTTTTTTCAGTTTGTCTCTCCGTCTCCAAAAGCTGAGAGAAATATTTATTTTTCCTTAAGAAACTATGAATCTTCATATTAAACTCGTCACCTTCCTCCTTTAAAAATTTAATTCTCAATGGGATATAGAGAATGTACCCTTTTAAACTTTCGGGGAAAAGATTTGAGTTTTTGAGTCGAACTGCATCTTTCTCCGTTGTCAAAATGATTTTCTTAGGATTAGAAATAACATTAAAAGTTTTCTCTATTTCCACCATATCTGATTTTTTGAACGTATGATGGTCTGCGTAATTAAGAGAGACAACTTCATTCACCAATGTATGAACATAGTCTTCAAACGGCTTCGGAGATGCGATACCCGTAAGCGTAAGGACTGATGTATCAGATGTTAAATTACAAAAACAACTTTGAAAAACAGGCTTAGGATCACCGTATGCAAGCGTAGAAAAATAGAGTGCTTGATAAGGATAGAGTTTCAAATTTTTACTAATAATGCGAAACTCTATAGACTGTAGATTCATCGGACATTTCGTCAGAACCACGATATCCGCTCGTACAGTCGATGAAACTGGCTCACGCAAGTTGCCGACAGGCAGCAGATGATCCTCCGTAATCATACGATTATAGTCAATTAGCAATATATTGATGTCTGGCGACACATAGCGGTGTTGATAAGCATCGTCAAGGATAATAATGTCAGGACGATTAAAAGCCTCGCTTTGCATTCTTGAGATTCCTCTTGTCCGTTTCGCATCAACAGCCACCATAATGTCAGGAAACTTAGCCTTCACTTGATAGGGTTCATCACCGATAGTGAAAGGAGTCGATTTCTCATCTGCCAACTGGAACCCTTTTGTCTTTCGTTTATAGCCACGAGAGAGAAAACCGACATGAAAATCATCTTTCAGAAGACCTATGATGTATTCTGAGAATGGTGTCTTACCCGTACCACCTACAGTTATGTTGCCGATGGATATAACAGGGACATCAAACTTTCTTGAAGGCAAAATTTCCCAATCAAAAAGGGCATTACGGAGAATAACGACCAATCCGTAGATGGCGGCGAAGGGAGCAAGGAGAATCCTCAGAAGAAACGGTTTTTCATTTCTCATAATTGAGAATATAATGAGATTTGACAATCAAGATACACACGCATGCAACTGAAGCAGCGTCAAGGACTTATAAATTTATACATATATTTAACGAACACAAAAGAAAATGTAAAAAAAGGTAAAATGATTGTGGGAAACCACAAAAATTGATGTTGTACAACACAACAAACAGATAAAAAAGCACGAATATTTGTTAAATCAAAAAAAAAAAGTATCTTTGCAGCGTAAGGTTGAAATCGGGTTGGATGGGGGCTTTCGGAAGTCTCCATTTTTCGTGTTTTAAGCCCTAACAGAAACAAGTCAAACAAAGCTGATTCTATGATAGAAGAGAAGAAAATCTATGAGATAGCAGAGGAGTGTATTGCTGGGACGCATTATTTCTTAGTAGGAGTTGAAGTGAACACGGACAACGTGATATCCGTAGAAATAGACTCCGAAGAGAGTGTATCGTTAGACTATTGCATAGAACTTTCAAAGAAGATAGAGGCGAAATTAGATCGTGACAAAGAAGATTTCGAGCTGAATGTAGGATCTGCAGGGCTAACTTCGCCATTCAAGGTGCTTCGTCAATACAAGAAGTATGAAGGGCAGGAAGTAGAAGTCCAAGTGAAAAACGGTCCGAAATATGTGGGTAAGTTAGTAAACGTGTCGGACAATGATTTCGGCGTTGAGACAACAAAGAAAGAGAAGAGAGAAGGAGAGAAGAAAAAAGTTGACGTTACAGAGGTGGTAACGATTACATACGACCAGGTAGCGGAGGCAAAATATTCATTGAAATTTAAATAATACTAAAACATGGCAAGGCAAGAAGCAGTTAGTTTGAGTGATACCTTTGCAGAGTTCAAAGACCTCAAGAATATAGACAGAAGCACGATGGTGAGTGTCCTTGAGGACTCTTTCCGTAGTGTTATTGCCAAAATGTTTGGCACAGATGAGAACTATGACATCATCATCAACCCAGACAAGGGTGATTTTGAGATTTACCGCAACCGCACGGTCGTAGAGGATGACGATTTAGAAGACGAGAACACAGAGATATCGTTGACCGAGGCGCGCAAGATTGCAGACGATTTTGAGATTGGCGAAGAGGTAACTGACAAGGTCGACTTCGCCGCATTTGGACGCCGAGCAGTATTGAATCTTCGTCAGACATTGGCATCCAAAATTTTAGATTTACAAAAAGACACTCTTTACAACAAATACAAGGAAAAGGTTGGAACAATCGTAGTCGGAGAGGTTTACCAAGTATGGAAGAAGGAGATTTTGCTATTAGACGACGAAAATAACGAAATGTTGCTTCCAAAGCAAGAGCAGATTCCGTCAGATTTCTATCGCAAAGGAGACACTGTAAGAGCCGTAGTAGCCAAGGTAGACAACCGCAACAACAATCCGAAAATCATTCTTTCAAGGACATCTCCATTATTCTTGCAGAGGTTGTTTGAGTTAGAGGTGCCAGAAATCAACGACGGACTGATTACGATTCGTCGCATTGCGCGTATTCCAGGAGAACGTGCCAAGGTGGCAGTGGAATCATACGATGAGCGAATTGACCCAGTAGGAGCATGTGTCGGAATGAAAGGATCGCGCATCCATGGTATCGTAAGAGAACTAAGAAACGAAAATATTGATGTAATCAACTATACAAGCAACCCTTCATTGTTCATTTCAAGAGCGTTGAGTCCAGCGCGAATTTCTTCTATTCATGTGATTGAAGAATATAAAAGAGCAGAAGTGTTCTTGCAACCAGAGGAAGTTTCGTTGGCTATAGGGAAAAGTGGAATGAACATTCGTTTAGCGGGTATGTTGACCGACTATCAAATAGAGGTGTTCCGCGACATAGACGAATCTATCGAGTCTGGAGATATCTTCTTAAATGAGTTCCTCGACGAAATCGAGCCATGGGTAATCGATACGTTGAAGGGTATTGGGTGCGACACTGCGAAGCAGGTTTTGAACATTCCTCGCGAAGAGTTGATCAGAAGGACTGATTTGGAAGAAGAGACAATCGACGATGTATTGCGTATTCTAAGTGCAGAATTTGAAGGATCCGACAATGAAGAGGAGACATCAGAACCAGCACAAGAGGATGAGAATCCTATTCAGGCAGAGAGTGAGGAAGAACAGAACTAAACAACTTTAAAGGTAATATGTCCATTAGATTAAGTAAAATAGCAAAAGAACTAAACGTAGGTGCAGATAAGGTTGTGGATTTTTTGTCCCAGAAGGGACATCAAATTCCAGCAGACAACCTTAATGTCACATTAACAGACGAACAGGAGAAGTTGTGTTTTGATGGGTTAGGAGATAATTCAAAGATAAAGATTGACTCTCAAAAAATTACCAAACAACGCCAAGAGAACAGGAGTCCTAAAGAAAGCGTTTCTATTGAAGGATTCGACGACAAAAGCGATGAAGTGAAACCTTCAAATGTTGAAGTTCGTGGCCCTCATATCGTAGGGAAGATAGATTTGAACAATGTTGGCAAAAAATCCACTAATCAGGAACCTAAAAAGGAAGAGAAGCCAACGGCGGAGCCAAAACATGAAACTGTTGAGGAGAAGCCAATAGAGAATATTCCAAGTGAGGTGAAAGTAGAACCTAAGCTGGAAATCAAGGAGGAAGCTACTGTTGTAGAGGAGGCAAAGGAGACTGTTCCCGAGGAGAAGAAAGAGGAAATTTTTTCTCTTTCGCATGCGCCAAAGACATCCATCAACGTCGTTGGGAAAATTGACTTGTCCACTATCAACCAACAAACTCGCCCAAAGAAAAAGACCAAAGAAGAAAAGAAAAAGGAACGCGAGCAACAACGTGGTCCAAAATCTGGAGGGAACGGTCAGACTCCGAATAACAACGGAGGAGACGCAAACAATGCCAACGGCGAACGTCAAGGCAAACGTAAGAGGATACAAAAGGAGCGTGTGGATATCAACGACTTTAACAAGTCGGAAAATGGCAATAATGGTCAGCAACGCAACAACCACAACGGCAGTGGAAACAACAACGGTGGAAAAGACCGCCGTAATGGCAATAACAATGGCAACTTCAAAAACGGCAATTTCAAGAACAATAACCGACAGCCTATTGTCAAGCAAGAAGTTAACGATGAAGAAGTTCAGAAGCAAATCAAAGAGACGCTGGCTCGTTTGACTAGCAAAGGGCAAAAGACAAAGGGTTCAAAGCACCGTCGCGACAAGCGAGAGTTACAAGCCAACCGTTTACACGAGCAGGAAGAGCAAGAAAAACTCGATTCTAAAATTCTGAAAATCACAGAATTCGTCACTGTCAGCGAATTAGCAACGATGATGAACGTGTCCGTAACAGAGGTCATCAGCACATGTATGAGTTTCGGACTCATGGTGTCTATCAACCAACGTTTAGATGCAGAGTCTATCAACATCGTAGCAGAGGAGTTTGGATTCCAGACCGAATATGTCAGTGCCGAGGTTACCGCTGCCATTCAAGAGGAGGAAGACAAGGAAGAAGACCTAACAAGACGACCTCCTATTGTAACTGTGATGGGGCACGTTGACCATGGTAAAACTTCGTTGTTGGACTATATTCGTCAGACAAACGTAATTGCAGGTGAAGCGGGAGGTATCACCCAGCACATCGGAGCCTACAATGTAACATTGAAAAACGGGCAACAAATCACGTTCCTCGACACCCCAGGACACGAGGCATTCACCGCAATGCGCGCCAGAGGTGCTAAGGTAACAGATATTGCCATCATCATCGTCGCAGCCGATGATGACGTCATGCCGCAAACTATTGAAGCTATCAACCACGCTTCAATCGCAGGCGTACCTATCATCTTTGCAATCAACAAGATAGATAAACCGACGGCTAATCCAGACAAGATCAAGGAGAAACTCGCTTCTATGAACTACTTAGTTGAGGAATGGGGTGGAAAATATCAATCGCAAGACATTGCGGCAAAGAAAGGTATCGGAGTGCCAGAATTAATGGAGAAAGTACTTTTAGAGGCCGAAATGTTAGACTTGAAGGCAAATCCAAACCGCCGAGCAGTAGGTTCAATTATTGAGTCCCAATTGGATAAAGGACGTGGCTATATTTCCACAGTATTGGTCAGCAACGGAACCCTCAGAGTAGGAGATGTTGTTGTTGCAGGTATCAACTATGGACGTATTAAAGCAATGTTCAACGAGCGTAACCAACGAGTGAAAGAGGCGAAGCCATCAGAACCTGTTGTTATCCTCGGACTGAACGGTGCTCCGCAAGCAGGAGATAACTTTAATGTGTTAGAAACAGAGCAGGAGGCTCGTGAAATTGCAACGAAGCGTGAACAATTACAACGAGAGCAAGGATTGAGAACTACGAAGCACCTCACATTAGAGGAAATCGCACGTCGTCGTGCCTTAGGAAACTTCCAAGAGATGAACATCATCGTGAAAGCGGATGTAGATGGATCTGCAGAGGCATTGAAAGACTCTTTGGAGAAATTGTCAACCGAAGAGTTTGCCGTCAACGTCATCCACAAGGCAGTCGGTCAGATTTCAGAATCAGATGTTATGTTGGCTTCTACAGCAGATGCGATCATCGTCGGATTCCAAGTTCGTCCGTCAGTTGCCGCTAGAAGAGTAGCAGAGAAAGAAGGAGTGGACATTCGCTTATACTCTATCATCTACGATGCAATCGAGCAAATGAAAGATGCAATGGTCGGAATGCTTTCACCAGAAGTCAAGGAGGAAGTTACTGGAACGGCAGAAGTCCAGGAAACCTTCAAAATCAGCAAGGTGGGTACAATCGCAGGTTGTATTGTTCGCGACGGAAAAATCAAAAGAGGCAACAAAGTGCGTGTCATTCGCGATGGTATCGTGGTATTCACGGGCGAGTTAGCATCTTTGAAGCGATTCAAAGACGATGTCAAGGAAGTAGGAAACGGCTTTGAATGTGGTTTAAACATTGCAGGCTACAATGACCTACTTGTTGGCGACATCATTGAGAGCTTTGAGGAGATAGAAGTAAAGCGCACTTTATAACGTCTACATGAATGGCAGCGATTGACATTGTATTAGTGGCCGTAATGATTTATGCTATCATACGAGGAGCAACAAAAGGCTTCATCGTATCGGTAGCATCTATGTTCGGTGTATTCATAAGTCTTTTCGTAGCAAGAAATTATGGAGAGAATATAATGCATTTCATACTCTCAAAAGTAGAGTGGACGGCAGAGACGAACTATATAGTCTCATTTGTTGTCGTTTTCATACTGATGATGATAATAGTGAGATTCGGAGCTATTGCAGTATCTAAATTGGCGAAAATAGCAATGTTAGGTTGGCTTGACAAACTATTGGGAGCAGTCTTCACATGGGTGAAATGTTTAGTCATCATGAGTGCATGCCTATATGTATTCGACAGGCTGAACAATCATCTCCACTTTACATCGCAAGAATACCTACAGTCGTCAGCATTGTACCAGCCCGTAAAGTCGATAGCAGAGTATTTAGTGGCACAAGATTTTTCAGGCACGGAACAGACAGAGTAGAAACTCTAATAACGCATTCCACACTATAAGGATATTGTTATAATCAGCGGGAACTATTGACTTTTTAAAGTTGACAGTTCCCGCTAATCGTAACGCATTTCAATATTGATAGAGGTAACTATGACATTTTCTATCCTCTTAAATTTTCTTATTACAAGGGGAAATGCTAACTTTTCAAGAATTTATTTTTTACATAAAAAACACTATCCATGGTAGGCGAACCCTTTTTGAAATCAGTTGCAACCGACCTAGTCCAAAAAGCTCAAAACAATGGTTTGTCCTTATCCGACTATGTCGTTGTCTTTCCCAATAATAGAGCAAAACTTTTCTTTAATAAGTATCTTATAGAAGCGTATGGGAAACCCACATGGTCTCCATCATACGAAACGATTTCCACCCTATTCCAATCGTTAAGTGCATATCACATTGCAGACCCAATCAAGCTGGTTTGCGAGCTTTACCATGTCTACATTGAAGTCCTACGAGAGAATCCCGACCCTGATTTCCACGAAGAAGAAGAGACACTTGACAATTTCTACAACTGGGGATTAGTATTACTAAGCGATTTCAACGATATCGATAGCAATATGGTAGACGCGGAAATGCTGTTTCAAAACATCAAAGATACGATTCCATTTGAAGGGAGATATGATCATCTAACAGAAGAGCAGAAAGACGTTTTAAAACGTTTTTTCAGCGTTTTTCAAAAAGGAGAAGAGACGGAATTAAAGAAGCGATTCCTGCGTTTATGGTCTGTTTTAGGTGAGATTTACATACGTTTCAAAAAGAAACTGAAAGAGAACGGAGAAATGAGCGAAGGTATGTTGAAACGCGATGTGATTGAAACATTAGACAAAAGCGAAGTTTCGTTGCCAAATAAGCAATACGTCGTTGTTGGATTCAATGTGTTGCTTGAAAGCGAACGTCTTCTGTTCAAAAAGATGTCAGATGCGAAAAAAGCGATTTTCTATTGGGATTGCGACGAATTCTATATGAACAACACCATGCAAGAAGCAGGCTTATTTATGCGCAAAAACATTGAAAATTTCAAGAATGAATTGAAGGTTAACAAGCTACTGAATGAAAAGAAAAAAATAACCATAATTGAGTCGCCTACCGAAAATGCGCAGGCCAAATATGTAGGCGATTTCCTGAAAAACAGACCACAAAACTTGAAAAACGAAGAAACTGTTGTCGTACTATGCAACGAATCGTTGCTTTTATCCGTACTCCACTCTATTCCATCAATGCCGAATGGTGGAGCTGACTACGTCAATGTTACGATGGGATTAAATCTTCTGCAAACCCCTATTTTTGGCCTACTTCAAATTCTTTTAAAATATCAAGAGAAATTAGAATTAATGAAGAAAGCTAACGAAAACGAAGAAATTTCACACTCCATTCTAAGCACGACAATTCTTCCGTTACTACGCAATGAATATTTACGAAAATCCTATCCTGCCTTGATTTGCGAAGACGAGAAAGTTAGGAAGGAGAACTGGCGTTTCTTCAAATATTCAGATTTATGCACGAACGAAGAATTTGGCAGACTGTTTCAAAAATGCGAAGATGCAACATGTTTAATTGCATGGTTGCAAACAATTTTAGGAAAAATTGCTCGTGACTTCGGAGTACAAGAAAAGAAATGGAAAGAAGAAAAGCGAGAAGAGACAGACGGAACTATCTCTTTGTACAACGCCTTATACAAAGAAACGCTATACCGAATTTACGCAGGTTTAGAAAGGATTTCATCACTAATTGAAGACGGTTACCTTAAGAATGTACAACTAACTATGATGACACAGTTAGTAAACAAAACGATAAGTTCGTTAGCCGTGCCATTCACAGGCGACCAAGCAGATGGATTACAAGTCATGGGATTCTTAGAGACAAGGAATTTAGACTTCTCCAATGTCATTCTATTGTCAGCGAATGAAGGTGTGTTACCAAAGTCAGGCAACGAAAACTCGTTCATCCCCTATTCATTGCGTGTGGGCTACGGAATGACAACAACGGAACATAAGAACTCACTCTACGCCTATTATTTCTACCGTCTTCTGCAAAGAGCAGAGAATGTCACTGTGATGTTTAACGGATCAACGGATGGAGGCTCTAAAGGACAAATAAGCCGCTTCTTGTTGCAATTGTTGGTAGAAACGAAATACGATTTCTCACGCAAACTGATTAATTCTGATGCACCAACAAAAGAGAACTATACTCTACAGGTAGAAAAAACAGCAGAGATAGTAAAGAAAATCAAAGACATGTATGGGGTCGTAAATATCCCTCATAAAGAAAAGGCCAATCCTCTATACGATGAAGACAGCAATTTCAAAAAACGAACAGGCTTGTCCCCCTCGGCAATGAACACCTACTTGAATTGTTCCTTAAAATTTTATCTAAACTATATTGTAGGCATCAAAAAAGAGGAAGAAATAAGCAACACTGTTGAGGCTAACGAATATGGGACGATTTTTCACTCAACTATGCAATCTTTTTACGAGAAAAGGAAAGGGAAAATATTGAATGGCAATGACTTTCCAGAGCAGAAAGAACTAAAAATCGAAATTGAAGAATATGTTAGGACAGCATTCAAGAAAGACTATTTCAAAATGAAAAATATTAATGACCCTATGCCAACTTTGTCAGGACCACAGATTCTTCAATATGACCGAGTTAGACAAATGGCTAAAAAAATGGTGGATTTAGACAAAGAGTATGCTCCTTTCAAAGTGATTGCCAACGAATTGAAAGTGTCGAAAGAGATTGAAGTCGAACTGACAGACTCCAATCTCGGAGAGCAAACGATTAAAATTCTGATAGGAGGTTCTATCGACCGAATAGACGAGAAAGAAGGCATCATCCGAATTTTTGATTACAAGACAGGAAGCGACAAGACAGAAGGAAATCAAGTTGCACCTTTTACTTCTATTTCCGAATTATTCATTCCAGACTCAGATCTCAATACAAACAACAAAGAAAGATATGGCTATGCAATGCAAGTTCTTGTTTATTCATACATTTACGGAACTGAGTCTCCCAATAAAATAAAGCCTTCTTTAGCCTATGTGAACTCAGCCAAATCCAATGATAATATATGTGTGCAAAGATGGCCAACCCAAGACGAAGGGAAAGCGAAACAAACAATTTATTTAGACGACCCTACGAAATATGCTGAAATAGAAGATGGTATAAAAACCATAATTCGGGACATGTTAGACATTCAGAAACCCTTCAAAGCAAACAAGAAAATTGGAATCTGTAGGTATTGCGACTTTAAGTCATATTGTGGAGTGAAGGAAGAGAAAAAAAGATGAATTTATCCGTTTCAATGACACAATCAACACGACCTTGAGACTGGCATTTCTCGGAATAGACAAGGTAGGTGGAAACCATACGCATCATCAAGTAGAATGCACAATGGAAGTAGCGTTCCGTCGGTTGCTTCGTACGCAGATTGTATGGGATATTAGCGAAGAATGATGTCAGTTTTTGTCTGAAACTTTCCAAGTCGCAGCCTCTAAATCGTCGGTTATTCGCGAAATCCAGTTGCTCGACACATCTCTGGACTTGAAATAGTCGCTCGCCAATAGAGAAATGAAACCATTCCACACCTCATTGTTCGGAATGTCCAACAGGATTGGAGAAGCGAATGCTCAAATCCACTTTCAAATCCGTAGCCAAACCATATTCACACTCCCACTTTGTCAGATAATCATTTAGCTTTTCCTCAAAACTGCCCTCCTCCTTATAATTCGTCCCATTAAAATCAAAATGGAACACTGGATATTCCTTCCACTCCGTCTCCAACTTCTCAATCGCCAAGCCTTTGAAAAGCTCTTTTCTTCCAAGAAATAGTTTTCCAAAGTAGAAATAAGAAGGCTTTTTCCAAACCGCCGAGGGCGACTCAGAAAATAGATTGTTCCCTTTTTTTACAAGGGAATAGATTAGGTTCGTTTTATCAACGTAAACAAAACCGCCTTCGATGATTTCTCAAATGTTTGTATGCCAACTGGGTATTTCATATCTTCTCCGCATTGCGGTTTCTACGAAGGTACAAAAAAATCAAAACACGAAGCAAGACAAACGTCTCATCAGCATTCCCCAATTAAAGAGTGAGAATACAGACACACAGAAAATTCCATTCAAAAAGCCAACGACCAACTGCATCGGTGTATGTCGATTAAGTTGCAAACGAGCCGCTGCTAATAAGCCAGCAGACAAAATCGCTATACACATCACCAAAGAAGAATTAACATTAGTGGACAAACTCACAATGAAGATACTGGCGATGAGGCCTCCTATTCCCGTAAGATGCGCACTAATTTTCCATTTGACACTTACAATAGCAGTGATAAGAATAGCGACAGAAACTGCACCGAGTAAATTTATGATAAAAAGTGGCATCGCATAACGACAAAGCATAAAAGCACACCCAAAGAAAAAAAGAGCTGTCACAAACATCGGATAGAAACGGTCTTTCTTATCCAACATCTTGGCACTTGTAATAATATTGAGTTTTGCCATCAACCAATAAGAGAAAAGCGGCATTAAGACACACATAAGAACTACAAAGTAATATGATATGACAACATACTGCCGTGGGAAAAAAGAAAACAACGGTATTTGAAAAAGCAATGTGAGCCCATAAAGGGGCATGAAAAGGGGAAAAAGCAAGAATGAAATCGCACGAGCGAAAATGTTGAGTATAGTATCTTTCATCTTTTTTACAGTTTCTTACGAAGTCGAGCTACTGGAATATTTAACTGTTCACGATATTTCGCTACAGTTCGGCGGGCAACATTATAGCCTTTATCTTTTAATATCTGCGATATTTGATCATCTGTAATCGGATTCTGTTTATCCTCTTTTTCAACGATTTCAGATATGATCTCTCTAATCCGTCTATAAGTAACATCTTCTCCATCAGCCGTTTGTGTGCCTTCCACAAAGAAATATTTAAGTGGGAACACACCAAAATCTGTCTGTACATATTTGCTATTGCTGACACGAGAAATGGTCGACACATCATAACCCGTCATACAAGCAATATCCTTCAATCCAAGAGGTTTAAGTTTTGAACTGTCTCCTTCAAGGAAAAAAGACTTCTGCTTTTCTACAATAGCAGACATAGTACGGAACAAAGTCTCGTGGCGTTGTTTAATTGAATCTATAAACCATTGCGCAGCGTCTATCTTCTGCTTAACAAACATAATCGCATCTTTCTTATCCTTGTTAGCACTTTTGTTCTTCAAATAATCCTCTAACATATTAGAAAACTCGGGGCTGACACGAAGAGACGGAATATTTTCATCGTTAAGAGACACTTCCAAATCGCCATCGTGATTTTCAACGATGAAGTCTGGCACCAGCTCATTACCGAGCATTGAACTGCTCTCCCAAGAATTACCAGGCTTAGGATTCAATCGAACTATTTCGTCCATTGCCTCCCGAATGTCATCTTTCGACAAACCCGTGCTTTCCTCTATCTGATTATATCTTTTCTGAAGAAAATCTTCAAAATTGCTCGTGAGGATTTTCACAGCATGTCGTATAGCATCTGTCGGCTCCTTACGTTGGAGCTGCAAAAGAAGGCACTCTCTAATCTCATGTGCTCCGACTCCAGGCGGGTCAAATGACTGGACTATCTGCAACGCTTTTGCAAAACTTTCATCGTCAACAAATTTTCCATTCTGAAAAGCGAAATCATCAGACAGGGATTGGAGCGTACGACGAAGATATCCGTCATCATCTAAGTTGCCTATAATATATTCAACAAGCGTCTTCAAGTCCTCTGGTATCACTCGAAGTCGCATCTGCTCCAAGAGGAAATCCTGTAATGTATCAGAATATACCATGTTCATCTCGGACGTATTCTTTACTCCTTCTCCCTGATCTTGGTAAGTTTTGTAATCAGGAATATCATCGTCCGACCGATAATCATCTAATGAGATATCTTCATTTGACTCAAAGTCCTCGCCACTTTTTCCGCCTTCTTCCCCATTCAGTCTATCATCAGAATCCTCATTAAGACCATCATAAACCTCAAGAGCAGGATTAGCCTCAACCTCTTGTTTTATCAGTTCTTCTATCTCCATCGTAGGGCTTTCTACCATCTTAATGGCTTGAATTTGTTGTGGAGATAGCCGCTGAAGAAGTTTCTGTCGATATACTAACTGAGTTCTACTCATAGAATATTTGATTCTTTTCCTATAAAGATAATGATCGCATTAACATTTTAAATTTCAAAATCCATACAAACTCTCACCTTTGTATTGGGTTTGACAACAGAATTTGCCACAGCAACATGATCAGGATGCACAGCGTAACCCTTCAATGCGTCAACATCTACCAAAGTAGAGTCTAACATAATATCCGCATTTGAGGTTTCTAATCCATTAATGTTCACTTTTATTTCAACAAGTCCTGGAACGCGACCTTCCAATCCTTCAAGTCCTTTCTTTATAGCTATTTTCGCTACTTCTTTCTGCTCGGCAGTAAGTTCATCTTTCAACTGCCATAAAATCACATGTTTTACCATATCTTATTGATTAGCATCGTTTTATATCAACGCAATTTATGTACCTCATAAAATTTCTTCACAAGGAGAAAGAACATCGCTACTCCTATCATATTGACAAACCATGCACACCAAAATGCCATAGTGTAATCATAATGACGAGAGACAACACCTCCAAACAAAATCCCCAAGCCAACACCAACATCCCATGATACCAACAATGATGAGCTTGCAGTACCTCTCTGATTATGCTCTGCAAGGTTGATAAACATTGTCTGATAGGCTGGGAACATGTGTCCGTTACCCAACCCGACTATCAAAGCCGATCCAAAATAACAAATCTCATTCTGCCCTGCTGCGAAAGCAAGATAGCCAATAAGCGAAATACAACATCCAACCGCTGCATTTTGCACCACTTTGCCATTACGTAGTGAACGAGAGCCAACTAAACGCGACAGAGCCAAGCCGACAGCAAGAAGAGCAAAGAAAAATCCAGACCCTCCTGTTATCCCTAATTTTTCTTGTCCATAGATGGCAACGTACGTTGATACAACGCCATAGGAAAATGAAAGGCAAACCAAACTAACCGCAACACGCCACGCTGGCAATAGGAAAAATCTATCAAGAGAGATAGGCGCTTTGTTTACCACCAACTCCTTCTTCGGCAATTTTACAGAATAACTGGAAACCAAACCAATAGCAGAAGTCGCCAATGCTAAAGCAAAAATGAGGTTATAGTTTTGCGTGGCGTGATAAATCTGTATCGCCACAAAAGGGCTAATAGCCGTAGCAATGTTGTTGCTCAATCCATAGAATCCAATACCCTCTGCTCTTCTTGAAGGATGGAGTACATCAATAGCGACAGTGCTATTGGCTACCGTCGCACTACCAAAAGGCAAGCCATGTAATGTACGAATAATAGCAAAGAATAATAATGAACCTGGTATAAGATAACCTGCAAAGAAAAGAAAGAAAAGAAAGAAACTCAGCACCAATACTTTCTTTCGTGGTAGACTGTCCACCAAATATCCACTGAAACTTCTAGATACAAGCGCCATCACCACATAGCCAGAAAGAACTACTCCGATAAGGTCATTGTCAGCATTAAAAGTTTCTTTTAAATATATCGGCAAGAGGGGCATCAACAACATAAAAGAAAAGAATATCGAAAAATTTCCAATAAAAACTTTTATGTATTCACTATTCCACAATTTCACATTTTCTGTACCCATGACAATCATTTTTTAAAAGTCGTCCATTCCACCATCATCATCCGATGTGAAAGAATCTGACTTACTCTTCTTCGCCTTCTTCTTCATATTCCCAAAGTTATATGAAACATTAAGGTTGATAGAACGTCCATTCCACGTCGTCTCTGAATATTGGTAAAAATCATCATCCCATGTCTCAGATTTTCTCTTTCGTGAATTGAGAATGTCGCGAACTGAAAGTGTTAGATTTAATTTCTTATCCAAAAAAGACTTTTTTGCTCCAAAATTCACAAAATAGGTGTTGAGAGTCTTTCCTTGAGCAGTTGCTTTAGGTGAACGATAATTGCCTGTCAATTCCATACTTATGTTCTTGGGAAGTATGAATGTAGACGATACTTTGGCAGTCCAACTCCAACTGTTGCGATCATCAACGTGTATATCAATATTCGACGCACTCTCTGCATTATGAACTGTGAAGTCTCCTCCCGTCAACTTGTAATAGTAGAAATTGACATTAGAGGAAAGGTCAACATATTTCCAATGATTCTTCAAAATCAACTCTAATCCTGTAGAGTGTGAAGTGGACATATTCTCAAATGTATTCATCAACACATCTCCCGATCTCCAACTATATTTCTGGATGATGTCTTGCCTCAACTGATAGTAAACGGAACCGATAAAAGAATGCTTTTTCTCACAAAAATTTTTCACATAACTGAATTCAAAAGAATTGGTGAACTCAGGATCCAAGTCTGGATTACCAAATGAGATATTTGTAGAATCCTCAACATCTTTGTATGGATTCAATCTTCTACTTTTCGGACGAGATATTCGGCGAGTATAACTCAACTGCAACTCGTCATTATCCGAAGCAATGTAGGAAAGGAAGACTGTCGGGAAAACATTGGCATACGGTTTTTTAGTTGATTTGTCTCCATTGGTATGAAGTGTCCAATCAACATCTGTCAACTCTCCCCGAAGTCCGAGTTGCGCAGCAAAGCGACGGAATTTATTACCATACGAAGCGTAGATGGAATAAATGTTTTGCTGCATCTCAAAGTCATTGTCTAATTCCGTTTGCGGAATAAAATCACTCGCACCGCTCATTTTCTTCTCCGTCGTAACATCGCTATACTGATGGTCTAAACTTATTTTCGCTCCCGCCTCCAATTTTGAAGTAGACGAAATAGGATTTACATAATCCACCTGAGCCTCCCATGTTCGATTTTTATTGAGAGTCGTTTGATTTTGGTCGTAATCATTGACAGGCGTAGAAACATGCAATGAATCGTAATTACGTTGATAATAATTGCGTTCATTGTCATTCTTATTTGCAGAGAAATCCAATACCGCCGTGAGTGTATGACTTTCACTAAAATTATGTGTGTAATTTACCTCTCCATAGCCCATCAACCGATCATTGTCTGTTCGCGAATCTCGACTCTGAAAGAAACTGAAAATGCGACTGCCTTCGCTAATATATCCATGTTCATAATCAATGAACTGACCTCTGAATCGATCTCCGAACATAAACATTCCCGCAATGCCAAACAAATTACATGAGTCAACCTGACAACTGGCTGTCAGACGAACAAAAGCTGAGTTCATCTCGAATTCTGTATCATTATATTGATTGATGAGTGTCGTGTCCTCTCCGTAATATTCTCTGCGACTCTCTCCTCCTCCATCGTTCTTCCTATTGCGATACCCTATACTAACTCCTGTAGACCATTTGTTTTTAGTAAAATTAATGTTGGCACTTGCATTGCCTCCCATTCTTCCCCCCCAAGGATAAGTCAATCCTGCAGAAACAGTACCATAATACGCTGTATGCAACACACTCTGCTTCATCACAATGTTAATGATACCCGCAGAGCCTTCTGCCGAGAATTTTGAGGATGGATTAGTAATCACTTCCACTCGCTCAATACTACCCGCAGGCAATTGTTCCAACAGATCTGCTTTGTTATCTTCCGTCATTCCAGAAGGTCTTCCATTGATGTATATCTCAACATTCTCATTGTTGCGCATAGAAACATTACCTTCCACATCTACTGCCACCGATGGTATCTCCTTCAAAACCTCGCTTGCAGACATTCCATCCGATACGGCACTTTCATTGACAATAAATGTCTTTTTGTCAATGTCAACTTGTAAAGATGATCGCTTCGCTGTTACCTCCACGGCAGACAATAAAGCTGCATCTTCCTGTATGATGATTTTTTTCAGTCTTCGTATTGGCGTAGTTGGAGTAAGCGACACATTGATAGTTTTCTTCTTAAACCCCATAAAACTGATTTCAAGACGGTATTGTCCCTCTGTAAGTTCTTTTATGGTAAATTTTCCGTCTATATCAGTGGCATCTCCCTTGTATTGTTTTTCTTCATTCCCCTTAAAAAGCAAGACCGAGGCAGACGGCAACGGCTCCCCATTGTCGTCCACCACAGTTCCCTCTATTCTATAATCTACCGCATCGACTGCCAACGCATAGAAAAAACTCAACAAAGCAAATATTAATCTTTTTCTCATAAATTAGGACAAGTTGAAGTAGGGTCTACTAAACAGGCTTCTCCTCCGACATCTCATTCGAAGAACTGCTCTGAGAACTAGCATCTCCGCTACTTCTTCCTGTTTTCTTAATTTCCGCTGAAGCCTCTTCAACATTCACTTCTTCTATTTTATTTTCAAAGTCAGACTTTTTTTCATCATCTTTCCTCTCTTCATCCAACTTCTGGTCAACCTTCTCTTCACTTTCTTCGCTCAATTCGTCCGCTCTTGACTTCCATGGTCGTTTCCCAAAGAGACGTTCAACATCATCTGCGAAAATCACCTCTTTTTCCACCAAAACAGAGGCAAGATCTTTCATTTTAATCAAGTTTTCGCTGAGTATCTTCTTTGCTCGCTCATACTGCTCCGAAATCAGTCGTTTCACCTCCTCATCTATTACCTTCGCTGTTTCGTCGCTATACGGACGTGTAAACGAATAATCTGACTGACCTGTAGAGTCATAATAGGAAAGATTAGCCAATTTATTACTGAATCCATAGTATGCCACCATAGCATAGGCTTTCTTTGTAGTCGTTTCAAGATCGTTGAGTGCACCTGTTGAAATTTCACCATAGACGAGCTCTTCGGCGGCTCGACCTGCGAGAGTAGCACAAATGTCATCCAACAAATGCTGAGTCGTAATATGTTGATGTTCTTCTGGCAGGTACCATGCTGCTCCCAATGCTCGACCACGAGGCACGATGGTCACCTTCACTAACGGATTAGCGTATTGTAACATCCAACTTACGGTAGCATGTCCAGCTTCATGAATGGCAGTCGATTCTTTCTCCGCCTTCGTCATAATGGCGTTTTTCTTCTCCAAACCTCCGACGATTCGGTCTACTGCATCCAAAAAGTCCTGCTTCTCAACACTCTTCTTCTCCTTTCTTGCAGCAATCAAAGCTGCCTCATTGCAAACATTAGCAATGTCTGCCCCAGAGAACCCAGGAGTCTGACGAGAAAGGAACTCAACATCAACGCTACTATCAATCTTTACATTTCGAAGATGAACGTTGAAAATTTCTTTTCTATCGTGAACATCTGGAAGATCTACCGCTATCTGTCGGTCAAATCGGCCTGGACGAAGCAATGCCTTGTCAAGTATATCTGCGCGGTTAGTTGCTGCCAAGATGATAACTCCACTGTTAGTGCCGAACCCATCCATCTCCGTAAGCAATTGGTTCAACGTGTTCTCTCGTTCATCATTTGAGCCTGAATTAATTGAACGACTACGGGCACGACCCACGGCATCTATCTCATCAATGAAGATGATGGAAGGCGATTTTTCTTTGGCTTGACGGAATAAATCACGCACTCGAGAAGCACCGACTCCAACGAACATCTCCATAAAGTCAGAACCTGACATTGAGAAAAACGGCACATCCGCTTCCCCCGCCACCGCTTTCGCCAAAAGCGTTTTTCCTGTTCCCGGAGGGCCTACCAATAATGCTCCCTTCGGAATCTTACCTCCCAACTCTGTGTATTTTGAAGGATTCTTCAAGAAATGGACTATCTCCTGAACCTCTTCTTTCGCTTCAGAAAGTCCCGCAACATCCTTGAAAGTAATCTTATTATCTGCGTTTTTGTCAAAGACACGAGCCTTTGATTTGCCCACATTAAAGACTCCCATTCCACCACCTCCTCCATTACCGATTCTACGCATCATGAATATCCAGATGAGAATCATAATGACGAATGGACCAATACCCCAAAGAAGATGACTGGAGTAGTCAGGATCCTCGAAATAAGATACCTTTATCTTAGTCTTGCTATCTTTTTGCCAATCTTTTAAATCCTCGGTAAACTGATCTGCCGATGGAATCGTGATTGACACAACTGGCGTTTTGACCGCGGCCGCAGAATCTTTTCCAAAGACATCGGCAATTTTTTCAGGGAGAATCACAAGTTCCGCCGTGTTCTTGTTGGTCGTTACACGAATGCTCTCTACATCTCCATTTTCCACGAATTTCTGCACTTCAGTGTACGAAAATGTTCTACTTGACGCACCAAAATCGGAAAAACTAATGAAAATCAAGAAAATCGCTATGATTACATAGACCCAAGTCAGATTGATCCTGTACTTTTTTCCTCCCACATTCTTAGGATTCTCGTTTGCCATTTGCAATTCGTTTAATGTTTAAAAACTAGGATTACAAAACATCTGGAATCTCCTCCGTCTTCGCATCTTCCCATAAGCCCTCTAAATTGTAGAAACTACGCACCTCTGGCTGAAACACATGTACTACAACCTCTCCGTAGTCCATTGCTATCCACTGCGCATTGTCATAGCCATCTACAAAATAAGGCTTCACTTTAATCTGATCTCTTACATAATCTTTCACGGAATCAGCGATAGATGCAACATGCGTGTTGGATCTACCCTCACAAATGACAAAGTTTCTGAAAACATAATTGTCAATATGAGACATATCAACTTTAGTTATTTTCAGACCTTTAACATCCTGAATTCCTTCAACGATTTTGTTAATCAACAAGTCTGTATCATTAATGATTATAGCCATTCTATGTCTTTTTTATTCTTTCAATAATTTATTAAGTGCATTCTCTACTTTATCAAAATTGAACTCTCCAAGCGTCAAGTTCATCAACTGTTCAATCTTGTCGTTACAAAGATTACCAATACTTCCCTCATGGGTGTGGTGAATATTCTTGTTTGGTTTGAACGTACCTGCTTCACACTCCAAACCGACTTGCTTATAAGCATCTCGAAATGGTGTTCCACTAAGTGCCAATCGATTGACCTCCTCAACACTGAAGATGAAATTGTACTTCGGATCATTCAAAATATCCTCTTTAATTTTCACCTCTCGCATAATATGTGAAGTCATCTTCAAGCAATCTCGCAACTCTTCAAACACAGGAATATAAATTTCCTTGATTATCTGAAGGTCTCTGAAATATCCAGATGGAAGATTATTCATAATCATCATGATCTGCTGTGGCAAAGTTTGAATTTTGTTACACTTCGCACGTGTCAATTCAAACACATCTGGATTTTTCTTGTGTGGCATTATGCTAGACCCCGTCGTGCATTCATCTGGCAATTTGATGAACCCAAAATTTTGGCTAGTGAACATACACGAGTCAAATGCCAGCTTTGAAATAGTTGAAGCAATACCTGCCAAAGCAAATGCCACAGTTTTTTCTATTTTTCCACGTCCCATCTGTGCATAGACAACATTATAATCCATTGTGTCAAAGCCTAAAAGGTCAGTGGTCATCTGTCTGTTCAAAGGGAACGAAGACCCATAGCCGGCAGCCGAACCTAATGGATTTCTATTCGTCATTTTCCACGCTGCTAACAATAGCATCATATCGTCGACTAAACTCTCAGCGTAAGCACCAAACCACAATCCAAAAGAAGACGGCATAGCGATCTGCAGATGCGTATATCCTGGAAGAAGCACGTTCTTGTACTTATTGCTTTGTCCAATGAGAATTTCAAACAGCTCATAAACCAACTCGGTGATCGACTGTATCTGCTCGCGGGTGAAGAGTTTCATATCAAGCAACACCTGATCATTGCGCGATCGTCCACTATGTATCTTTTTCCCTAAATCTCCCAATTTTCGAGTAAGCAATAATTCTACCTGCGAATGGACATCCTCAACACCATCCTCAATTATAAACTTACCATCTATTATGGTTTGGTAGATTAATCTGAGTTCATCTAACAAAATGGGTAGTTCTTCCTTTCCTAACAGACCGATAGATTCTAACATCGTGATATGCGCCATCGAGCCTAACACATCGTGTTTCGCAAGGAATAGATCCATTTCTCGGTCGCGACCCACAGTGAAGCGTACGATCTCCTCATTCGTCGCCTTCCCTTTATCCCAAAGTTTTTGAGCCATTTATCGAATTTTAGTTGAATTTAGTTTTTCAAAAGCAAATATAACTTTTTAGATTGATTTTTCGCCGTGGTTTTCGTTAAACTATGTTATAGAATGGCTCTATAGACCTTTCCTACACACCATACTATCGTGCCGACTACAACGCATTTTTCATCTCTTTCAACTGTATGCGAAATGTTGTTCCCTTCCCGACCTCTGACTTCTTGACGAAAATTTTCCCATGATGATACTCTTCTATGATTCTTTTTGCCAACGACAGACCTAACCCCCAACCTCGTTTTTTTGTCGTAAAACCTGGATTGAAAACGGCTGAAAAATTTGTCTTTGATATGCCCTTTCCCGTATCCGACAGATCTATAATGACAGTGTCATTGTCCGTAAACACAGTCGCTGTGATTTTACCCTCTTTCGAGATGGCATCAATAGCATTTTTACATAGATTCTCTATCACCCACTCAAATAAAGGAGGATTAAGGTTTACATATATTTCCCTATTCGTCTTGTAGTCTGCACCAATAACAATTCTTCTTGATGTGCGCTTCTGCATATAGGCTAACGTGTTGTCTAACACAGATCTAAGCAATACAGGTTGTAGTTCTGGATTAGAGCCAATCTTTGAAAATCGTTCTGCTATAACTTGTAAGCGTTTAACGTCTTTCTCCATTTCCGGCACCATTTCCTTTGGAACATCTCCTTCTTTGATAATCTCCAACCACGCCATCAAAGAGGAAATAGGTGTACCCAACTGATGCGCAGTTTCTTTAGAAAGACCAACCCACAATCGATTCTGCTCCGAACGCTTAGCACTTGAAAAAAAGAAAAAAAGAATGCTGAAGAAACCAACAATCAATCCAAATTGAATGTATGGATAAAGAGACAACTGTTTGAGCAAAATAGAATCATCATAGTAGATGTATTGATTGTACCCATCTTCTATCTCCAAAACGATAGGTTCTTGCGAGTTCCTAAGAGCTTGTAGTTTTCCCTGCAAATATTGCAAAGTGTCATCAGATTGTCTTATATGAAAATTTCTAAAGGAAACGATCTCGTCACAATCGTCTGCTATCATCACAGGAATGCTATGATTTCCTTCAATGACCTTCAATGCAAAAGACAAATCCATATCAGATGATGCATTCGTGACAATCATCTTAGTGGCATCTGCCCACAACTCAATGCGATGTCGCTCCTCATCTGCCATCTCTCTCACCAATCTGTTTGTGAAAAAAATGGACACCGTAACAATAATAATCGCCACGATTGAAAATCCAATCCGGACTTTATAGAAATTGTCAAACGTGATCTGCATAGGCTGATGAACTATCGCATACTTATCTTCCTCATATATTTCATCTATACTTTCCTTCGTCGCAATCTTCTAAAATGCTGAGGTAGCTGTTATAGCGTGTCTCGCTTATATAATGCGACTCCAAAGCTTGACGGACAGCGCAACCAGGTTCTTTAATATGCAAACAGTTGCCATACTTACACTCCGCAGAAAATTTAAATATTTCTGGGAAATAGTGGTCTACCTCCTCCTTTTGAAAGTCTATCGTTCCAAACCCTTTGATGCCTGGCGTGTCAATAAGGTAGCTATCCTTTTCTATCTCATACATTTCCGAAAAGGTAGTGGTATGCATTCCTTTGTTATGCACGTCCGAAATCTGCCCTATTCGTGCCACCTGCATCGCAGATAACGCATTGATGAGAGATGACTTGCCGACACCCGAATTGCCAGAAAGCAACGATGTCTTGCCCCTCATAAGATTCCTCATCTGTTCTATGCCTTCTCCTGTTTGTGCCGATACGCAAATTGATTTATAGCCCACTGTATCGTAGAGATATTGCAATGCTTTCATGTACTCTTTTTCGTCAACCGTATATAGGTCTACCTTGTTGACAACGAGGATGGTTGGTACTTGATAGGCTTCTGCGGTTGCCAACACTCTATCAATAAAGACTGTGGATGTTTCTGGATGGTTTATGGTGATCGTGAGCAACAATTGATCAAGGTTTGCAGCAATAATATGCAGCTGTTTCGACAGATTTGCAGGTCTTCTGACTATATAGTTCTTCCGTTCTTCTATCTCCGTAATCCACCCTATGCCATCTGCCATCACATCAAAACGAACCCGATCGCCTACTGCAACCGGGTTGGTACTCTTTATTCCCTTGATGCGGAAATTACCTTTGATACGACACTCGACAAACTCACCCTCAGCTGTTTTCACCCCAAAACTGCTTCCTGTGCTCTTTACGATAATTCCTATCATTAGAAAAGCCTGACTATTTCTTAGACTGTCATAATCTCTTTTTCTTTGGAGGCCAATATTTCTTCCACTTTCTTTACATACTTGTCGTGGATTTTCTGGACTTCTCCCTCTGCATCTTTTTCTGCATCTTCCGCCAAACCATTTTTCATCTCTTTCTTCAATCCCTCAATGGCATCACGACGTGCGTTACGAATACTAATCTTTGCCTCCTCTCCCTCGGCACGTGTCTGCTTGACAAGTTGTTTTCTTCTATCTTCCGTCAATGGAGGAATAGCCAGACGAATAAGTTCCCCGTTGTTTTCCGGCGTGATTCCCACCTCCGAATTCATAATGGCTTTCTCTATCACAGAAATCATTTTCTTCTCCCAAGGCTGAATGGCGATAGTGCGAGCATCTGGTGTTGTAATGGTAGCGACTCCAGACAATGGCACAACACTCCCATAATAGTCTACTCGAATAGGATCCAATATGCGTGGATTTGCTTTCCCCGCACGAATGTGTGCCAAAGAGTCGTCTAAGTGAGAGACCGTCTGTTCCATCTTAGCCTCTGCTGCTTTGTAATATTCTTTTACCTCTGCCATTTTCTTTTCAATATTTTATTGTTTTTAATATGAGTGCGCAAAAATAGTTTTTTTTGCGAATTTTTCACCTATTTTGCCTCAACTCTCAATGCTCCATCTTCTATTGAAGCCCATTCTGCTTTCTGTAAGGCTTTCTTACGAGGCAAAATCGGTTCTCCTTTCACATCTGTTAGTCCTCTCTTCGCCAAGATTCTAACAGACACAACACCATCAGCTACAATCTTCACGTCTTCATAAATACAAGGGATGACAATTTTTCCATTTTTGTCTATTAATCCCCAACGATTCACGATTTTGACTGGAGCATAACCATTCGTGAACGAACCAACTTGATCGAGGATATAAGCCGTCAATGCTTTGCCGTCGTTATTGAATAGACTATATTTTCCATTCTTCTCTTTCACCGTCACAAATGAAGAAAGATTTTTCAACGACAGCCTCTCTCCACTAACCGAATAATAAAATTCGCCCCCATTGGCATCCAACACATTGTCTTTTAGTTCTACCGTCTTATACCGACAATCCACTACCATCTTCCTCTCTGTCAGATTATATACTCCCTTCACACCATTCTTTGTAACATAACAGAGTTGCTCTATCTTGCCATCTTTCGCCGCCGTGAAAAAATCTATCGACGTATATTCACATGGCAACAAGAATTTATTGTCTGCATAGATTCCTTTTTTATCAGATTTTGATACAACGGCTATTTTCTTGCGATAGTCGTATTCTATCTCGTCATAGATGAACGGCAGCGCCTCTTTGCCTGTTTTATCTATCAATCCGTATTTGCCTCCTTTCTGCACTCGTGCCGTCCCCCATACGAAAGCGGACGCATCCTCGTACTGCGGCTTGATAATTTCCTTTCCGTCTAAATTGATGAAACCGAACTTACCTCCTTTCGAAACAGGTATAGGATCTCCTTTCTCTGAATTGCGATATGACCAACGTTCATAGTCATCGGAAAAGCTATACTCATATTTGGGGGCAAAAAGAACTAAATCTTGCGCCACAAATCCCCATTTCCCCTTATGAACAACTGGACAAACGCCATTTTGAAAAGCAGAAGCATCGTCATATTCTGGCTGCGAGACTACCTTTCCCGTTTGATCTATGAAATTCCATACTAATTGTCCTTTCTTGCGCATTCCAACACATGTATAGGTATAATTGAATGGTTTGGCTGCTTCATATTGGCAAGGAATGACAACTCTTCCTGTTGTATCGGCAAAACCGACCAAGCCATTCTTCTTGACATAGAATAATTCCGTGCCTTCTTTTCCTATCTCATCATATTCTGCTGGCAAAATCTGCGTGCCATCAATCTTATAAATGCCATACTTGCCACTCTTCTCTACGACAAAATACTCTACTGGACCTAAATACGGACCTTCAATATTGTCATATTCACATTCCAATATTTCTTTTCCTTCTTTCGTGAATACGCCATCAACCACACGAATCATTCCGTATTTTTTTGCTCCATTGTTAGGTCGAGCCGTAACAATAGAGTAGCCATTTTTAAATTCACCAATCGACTCATACGGTGCTTCCGCCAAAGAATACATACGCTTAGCCGTCAACTTTTTCAGTTGATCAGCTGTGTTTACTTTCTCTACTATGACTGAATCTCTCTTCACCGAATCCGTTGCCAAATTCCTGTCTGGATATGTCTCTTGATACTCTTTTATAGCCTTCTGCTCATCTTTTCCATACGAATTTCCATCTTTATCAATGAAAATCCATGACCCATCTTTATGTATTTTACACAATCCATTCTCTTGAAAAGATGGCGTGCCAACATTGTCATATTCAAAAGGAATGGCTATCAATCCATACTCATTGACGAATCCAATAGAATCCGACTCGTTAATCACCGCCGCCATACCATTTGAGAAAGGATAAACTTTTTTATAGCCAAATGGAACAACCTGCTCGTTATTATAATTGATGTAGCCCCAAAGTCCATCTTTTTTTACGGCAGACAGGCTGTTATGGAAATCGTTCGCCTCGTCAAACTGACAAGGAATTACCTCTTCAGCTTTCTCATTGACAAAGCCATACTTCCCGTTTTTCTTCACCTTCATCCTACCATTGTAGAACCGATAAGAATCGGCTGTTCCATCTTTCTCATAGGTCGGCTCCAACACGACCTCTCCATCATAATCAATAAAACCCATCAACGCCCCCTGAAAAACAGGAATAACGCCCTTGGCAGGTAAACCCACTTCCGTATATCTCACAGTGGCCACACGTATACCTAAGGTAATAGGTATCGTTTCATATTGTTGCGCATAGACAGCCGAAGTCGCTGCTAATGCCAAAAAAAAAGTTATTTTCTTAATTCCGTTCATTTTGTATTTTGTGTTTACCTTCTACATTTTTCAACTCACAACACACAAATTTAGATAAAAACTTTTGAAATATATGCGTAAACTGAGAACCATTAAACCAATTCGTCTTTAAATACTTTGGAGTTATCATAACAAAAACTTAATTTTGCAACAATTAAGACTTTGCGTTGACAAAGAAAAATATTGGCATAAAACTTCCTAAAGCTATTAGGGCAGTCGTTAATGGACTGAAAAAGAAATTTTTTTATCACATATAAACGTAAACAAAAAGAAATGGGAAAATTTAAGTTTTTACTCAATGCATTGTTAGCGAGTGCTATGGTAATGGCAACAATGGCGTCTTGTAAAGAAGAGGTTGAACCTACAGAATTGAGTGAGGAAGCCATGTCAACAAAGGCAACAGTAAAGGGATTTGTTCAGTATCAGTACAGTTCGGGAGGGACTTCATCAATAGCGGAAGTAGC
>CAVKBM010000015.1:0-33992 GCA_963654355.1 Bacteroidaceae bacterium
AGATGGCGATGAGATCGTCGTGCGTGTCGCCTGCACAATAGTCGTAGCGGTTGCCAGTGGTGTCTGGAGTGGCTACGCCGTAAACGCTAACCGTCACCTTTCGTTTTCCACTCTCAGCAGCATCCGTGCCTGTTGATTTTTGAGACACATAATAAACAGTTGCACCTGCAGTCTTTGTTGATGGCGTTGGAGCCGTTTCTCCTATCACTTTTCCATCAGCATCATACCACTGCAAGGTGTATTCTATCGTTGGATCATCACCCTCAGAGGCTTCCGCCTTTAATGCATCTGCCGTTTCGCCCACACAGTAAGCCACATCTTCAGCCTTTGGATATGGCACACCAATAATCGGAACTGTTATCTTCATAGGGTCAGAGACACATCCATACACATTTTCTACCGTTACATAATAGATGAGTTCCGTACTCTTCCTATCTGCAGGCATCGTAGGTATCGGTTCTCCATCCAACAGATTCATGTCTTCGTCATACCACTTGTAGATGAGCTTTCCGTAGAGAACATAATGCGATGCGTCGTCTAATCTGTCCAAATAGGTTGGATCCATCTCACCCAATGTTTTATCAAATGTTCCTGCTTTCGTAGAATCGCTTATCAAATAGGAAACCGTAAACGTTCCTGTCGGATTCGCAACCTCTGAAACCTTCACCTCAACCGATTGCTCACCCGAGCATAGACCTTTTGTTACTTTCACGGAGTAAGTTCCTGCTTCATCCACAGAGAGCGTTGATTCCGTCGATCCATCATTCCACTCGTAAGAGTCATACTCCGACGCTGGCTTGATTGTATATGGAAGAGATGACTTGCAGACTGTCGTGTCTCCACCTAAATCTACTTCCAATTCTGCTTGTACTTTCACCTCGGCAGATGCCGTGCTGACACATCCTGCGCCATTCGTAACCTCCACAGTATAAACGCCCGCTGTTTCAGTCTTCAGCACTTGGTCTGTACTTCCATCACTCCATTTATATTTCCAAACATCCTTGGTATCTTCACTTGCGCCAGGGTCTAATGCCGATTTTGTATTTTCACAAATAGTTTCATCTTTCAACGAAATGTTGGCAGTATCTGCAATCGTAAATGTGATATGAAATGAATCACTCTTACAGCCTGTCTTCGTCTCAATGTTTAACATCCGATAGTCGTACAATCCTGGATCTAAGGTTGGCACGTTGATAATATCCGGTATCTCAGAGAAATCTCCAATCTCCTCGCCATCAGGATAATACCATCTAATCTGATGCCCAGTAATCATCTGAGCCACAGCATAGATAGCCAACTGCGAGAACTCTGCATTTTGCGAGAAAGCCTGATTCTTACATACAGTACCAAAATCGTAGTCCTTTCCAGTAGGATTTTCATTTACCTTCAATGTTACTGCCGAACTTGTCTTCGTGCAGGTCTCGTCTGTCGTACTCGTTACAACGACCTTATATTTTCCGCCTTTCTTGACAATCAATGTGTCATACTTAGAAGATATTATTTTCTCATCATCTAAATAGTAGGTATAAGTGTATGAACCTTTTGCGGTGGCAGTTGCACGCAAGATAGTCGAATCGCCCTCACAGAAGGTTTCATCGTCTAATGCAAGCGTAACCTTTGTTAATTCACAATCGACCTCGCCACACTCGCTGACGGCTTGTGCGCGAATCTCGCTGTCATCGTGTCCCATCAACTGAACGTATGCAATGTTGATGATGGACTCGTTACACTCTTTTACCTTTCCTGTCCATGTTACGGTATATTTTGTTCCAAATAGAATGGCATTTTCTTTACCTTGCTCAAATGTCCAAACGATTTCGCCTTCCACCAATTTTCCGTCATTATCAGCCTCAACAAATTCGATTTCCTCAGGCTTGATATCACGGATAGAGAGGTTGTAGGCATAATCCGTGTGGACGTGCACTTTAGAGATTGTACATGACCCATTGGTTGGCGCTTGAATCCCGAAATAACCTTCATCGGTAGAGACACCTTCATCCACAGTGAATCCTGCGATTGTCGAGGTGTCTTTATCCATCCAAACTCGGATGATGTCTTCGTTGATATCGAATTTCAAATCAAACTCAGATTTCTTCGATACAATATCCGCACTCTTAATCAACGTATTGCCTTTATAAGCGTTGATTACCAAGGCTGATCCTCCATCATAGTTCAGATAGAAGCCAATCTTCATATCGTTTCTGAAGTAGAAGACAGTCTCCGCATCCCTCGTAGAGCTTCCTCGTGGCATAGAGGCGTGCAAGGTAACGAAGAGGTTCTTTGATTTTGAATAATCAAACTGCGCCTTACCGCCTGAGTTGATTGTCAACACGCCAGAAGCATTGGTTACAATTCCTGTATTGGTCCAATCGCTCGCATAATCTTTTGCAGCATCGTCAAAAATAGAACCATGGGTTTGTTCATATTCAAGAGTATAGGTGATATCATCACCCACAGCGTATTTCTCTTTGTCTGCCGTCTTCTTCAGAGTGGTTGGCACGATAGGATCTGGCACTTTCGCACAGGTTACAGTGATCTTGGCAGTGTCTCCGATTTGCGAGTTCTTATCTGCCATGATGTATGCTGTGTTGATGATATCCTCATCGTCCGTCATGCACTCTGCGCCAGAAGGAAAATTGACCGTTGCACTATACTTAATCGTTCCTTTCTGTTTCACTTGCATCTTCGGGCTGTACCATTCGACCACCTCTCGACCATCTGCAATAGTATAATGTCTGAGCGTTGCTCCCATCTCCTCCAACGGACAATCTGTGAGGAAATCTCCAAACGTCAACCCCTTTGGCAAGGTGTCGCGTACATAGACATTCTCGACATCACGACCCGCCATTGGTCCGTTACCCAAAATACGACGCCAAACATAGCCGTCATACTCCTCAACCAAAATATTGTCTACTGTCACATCCGATTCCGTACATCCGCAAGTCAACCATTTGTTTATAGGCTCTTCTATGGTCTTTCCATTCTCATCCAACTTTTGCCATGAAGGCGTGATTGGATAGTAGTTGCCACCATCTTTATCTTCATATTTTGCGCCATACGACCAGTCGTCCGACCAAACTACTTTATCACTATAATTGTTTCCATTCACCAACCAAACGCCTCGCAACGGATAATCACCTCCCTTGTGGATCGTACAGTTTGGATTTCCTGTATTCCATGAGGTGACCATCGTTGTCGTTACGAAGAGAGGTGCGAATTGTATCATCAATCGCTGATTCCACTTTCCTTTCTCATCCGAACCTTCAACAACATCTTCATGGCTGAGTGTTACTCCTTCTTTTTTTCCTCCCTCATAAATAGATGCGTTGGCAGCCCATCCGCCATTTCCAAGTCCAGTAACTGATGCGTCATACAAATAATACGAGATTCTATAGTTTCCATAATTGATATACGACTCAATCGCATCGTTGAACAAACGGATCTTCATTCCAGCTTGATTGCCTTGGTCTTCAAACGCCCAAGATACATTCACACGCGGACGACCACCATCGATCCATCCTGCATCCGAACTGTTTTCAAACTTGATAGTGTAAGTGGCGGCATTACCTGGATTGATTTTTGCACGGTCTACAGACTTTTCAATCTTCAGTGAACGTTTCACCACATCCACGCAGTTACGCTGCATAGTTGCCGTAATGTAGTTTGGATATTCGTTGGATGTCCACCCTTCTCCATTCGTACAAGTAATGTCTGCTGTCGTGCAGTAGCGACCTGATGCCTCTGCTCCCGCTTTAGCACGATAAGAGACTTGCCCGATTGTAGCTTTGAAGTTAGCCTTCGTTTTATTCAACGCAGCTCCTGCCTCATTGCCATCGCTGTGATATCCTGAAACAGATCCAATATTCCATGTAATCGTATGTGTCGCCTTGTCATAGACACCACCATTCTTCACTTCGGTAACGATAAAGTCTTGCGGCACTCGCTCCACAATCTTCACGCCCGTCGCATCTATTGAGCCATAGTTACGATAATCCAACAAGTAAGTAATAGTATCTCCTGTATAGCAATAGGTTACACTATCTTTAATGGCACGGTAAATCTTCATATTTGCACCTTCATTCATCGCAGATGGTGCAGGATAGTTTCCAGACAACGCCATCATACCCAACTGACGAGCCCAACCGTGCATGTAATTAGAGGTCTTTCCTAAATTACACTCTTCACCAGCTGGAACGTCGATACCTGTGGCATCACCTTTCGTGTCCCATTTGATGTTACATTCGCGGTATGCCAATCCCATCAAATCATAGTCCTGCGCGCCTATGGCTGCGAAAGATCCCGTACCTGTCTGCATACTCAGAGAGCAGTAGAAATCCTGTCCTCCCGTACACACGCCCGTGTTAGGATTGTTCTGCCAACGAATAGTCGCTGGACCACTATATGGTACATTTTTCACCGAACCATAATCTGTAATACAGGTAGATACAGAGTCCGCTGTAGTGTTCCAATTAGATGGATCGTTCATCCACTTCGCCATTCTCACGCAAGCGTCATACTCGTAAGTGTTAGAACCTGCGTTGGCTTTGTGTGTGGTAGGATCCCAAGTGAGGGTTGGATTGCCATGCCATACATAGTTGGACAAGGTACGCCAAGAGTGTCGATAGTCCTCACCTTGATTGAAGTTGGTAAAGGTACATTTGTTGTTTTTGTCGATAGCCACCCAACCTGCCGTGGGAACAGAGTACGGACTTTGCTTGAGCAACTCTCCCATCTGCCAATCCGAAGACGCTTCTCCACGTTTGAATTGTTCAATCTCAAAGTTCGGTATTCCCTCCTCCTCGGCAATCTGCTCGAACAACTCCCAAAACTCTCGTTAATAGGCTGGCGCATTGTAATCTACATGCTGCGTAACTCCGCTACCATACTCAGGGTAAATCAAAGTTCCTTTGGCTATGGTCGTCTTCACATTGGCAGGGAGACCATTTTTCGTCATATCAAAGATATCATAATCTTCTGCCAACGCCATCTTGTTATCCGTGGAATAGGTAGTTTGATCATTCCAAGTGTCTCCACCCTTAGGGTAACCATCCAAACCAATCATACCAGTGTTGACACGCATAGGATTCTCCGTAGGGAACCTGGTACTCATAGCGACCAAACCACGAATCACCTCAATCATCGCTTCCTTATAGGAGATTGGATTACCGCACGCATCGTTCAGAATCGTTCCATCGGGTTTGCGCATAAACTCACCCCACTGCTTATAAGCCACATAGAGTGCCAATGCCACATCAACATCGCCGTCGGCAGCGGTGTTCGTGCCTGCTCCTGTATCACCCAAAGTGAACGGACCATAGCCATAGTCCATCGCATTGTCCGAACAATCGGCATACTTTTTCGTTCTACTTCTACGTTTATCGTGCGTACACATCCAATATCCATTGAAAGTTACGACATCAGCCATATAAGCTGCAGCCAACAACGCATATCCGTCTCCCTCTGTACAGTCGTATGCCGATTTGTAAGGTGTCCACAGATAGTCGTAACCGCCCCAACTTTCGCCCGTTGTTGCGAACTCGTTGGCATGCACCTGGTAGGCATCGCGAATATCCTGCTCCATCTCCGCATGACATACTCCCTCGGCATTCTGCGTAGCCAAGTTACCCAAGCTATGGCTTGAGCCGTAGGTGTACGGCAAGAACTGAGGAAACGGATAGGCGGGATTACCCGAGTTAATATGCACTTTCACAGCGCACACTTGCGACACCACGCCAATAGAAAAGGCACAAATCGCAAATAATCTCACTATTGTTTTTTTCATGGTTCCCATATTTTCGTAACCCATTTATACTAAATACACTATACAGGGCAAATGTAATAAAACGGAATCAAAAATTTGCATTTTTTAAGAAATAAAAAAATGCAAGAAAACCACAAGTTCCTTACAGAACTCGTGGTTTTCCATTCAATATTTTTAACTTATATGTCCTAATCTTCCTTATCGCATATTATCAATTAGGGAAATAGAAACGACAAGCTCCCACACCTGCCAATTGTTCGCCTGTCTCAACGGCAGAACCATTCTTGAAAAGGTAGAAGATACTGTTAGTTACGAAACCTTCTGAATTGGCAGTATAGATCTCTAAAGTTTTTGGATTGACACCAAAGCCATAGAATCCATTTCCTGTCGCCACTTTTGTAGAGGCTGCACTTTCCAAGTTGTAGGCCACAACACTATTGTTCTCGTCAGCCGCACCTGCCCCTCCATACTGATTGTCAGTCGTGAGATAGTAGACAATGTTGTCTACAACATAGATGTGTCCAGCATAGTTCATACCATCCAAAGCGATATGATTCGTCAACATCCTTACTCCGTTATTTTCATACAGCTCGTAAAGTCCTTTGTTACCTTCATAATAAGATGAGACAGACAGATAGATCTTACCGTTGGATGCTTTCACAATGTGTCTTGAAACGGCACCCGAAACGACAGCGGCGCCATAATAAACCACCGTATTATCGTTTTCTGAAATCACAGCTACACCTGTTGAGTCGTTGCTGTATGTCGCTGAATTGTAAGCCCACGCAGTAGCCACATAGAGAGAACCCCCATTCTCGATTAGCCCCTCTGGCTGACCTTTCACTGGAATAGTCACTTCAATCTTCTTGCTATTCAGATTTATTTTATATACGTTTCCGTCGCTTCCATACCAATCGGTTACAGAGGTTACATACAAATAACCATCTTTCACCACACCATAACGAGGAGTTTTAACGCCCGTCAACACCCCAACACTTTGGAAAGTTGACTTGTCAATCCACTCGATTTTATCCGCATTGTTGCACAACAAAGCCCAAGAAGTACCGCAATCTACAGCCGACTCAATGATGGAAGCCAACTTTTCGCCCCCATTGGCATTCTCATACACTTGGTTCACCACTTGATTGTTTTTCCACAACGAGACGCTTCCGTTCGACTCACTGTAGTTCCCTTGATTGATAATCAAGGCCTCATACTCATAACTCTGACCATTCTTCTCAGAATTATCGTCATCTTCTTTGCTACACGAGAACAATGCCACCGAAAGCAATAGTCCTGCCGCTAATCTGTAAATTTTTTTCATTTGAATATTATTTATGTTTCCTGAATTGATGTTCAGCGCACCTCTGCTCGAAGCGGACTGGAGTCTGACAAGACTTGTCAACATCCTGAAAACCACTCTCATTTCTTTAAGTTTTTGGTCCACAGACCAACGTCTGCTACTTTGACACCAAAAACTTTGCAAATATAACAAAATTTTGCTTTGGCATAGCCCTAAACGGCATTACTTGATACTCTCTTCCTAAAATATTGTTCACCTGACCGCCAATATCCAACACTAAAGGATTTTTTTTCTTTTTACTCTTAAAATGGAACTCATAGTCTGCTATCACATTTACCACGAAATAGGCTTTTAAAATGTCAAAGACATCGGACGAATGCCTTTCTCCTACATACTTTCCCAAAATAGAACAGTTAAAATGTCGTACGTTTCCCCATAACGTCGCCGACAAAGTATGCTCTGGGATCAACGCCACCTGGCGACCAACGAAAGGCTTCATCTCTGCAAATCCTTCTTTCACCTCTGTATGATTGAAGGAGTAATTAACCAACAAATGTACTCCCTTATCTTTTGCCTCAACACTCTGCTCCACAGAGAGTTCTATTCCTTTTGCCTTGACTCGCGCAATGTTCAACGGCTTCCAAACATTTCCTCTCGGAATCCATAGAATCCAATTTTTCACATTGTTGCGATAGAGACATCCTTGAAACTTCATCGCATACTGCCGCACTGACAATCCGTATTTCAAGCCCATTTCAATGTTATTTCCATTCTCCGTCTGCAAATCTCGATTGCCCATCAATCCCCAATATTTGTCATTCAGAGAAGGCACATTCACATTTTTTGAATAGTTCGCAGAAAGTGAAAATTGCTGACGTTCTTTCTTCAACAACGCAAACGACAATCCTGCAGAAGGAGCAAAAGGGACATCTGTATGCGAGACGTACTCTTTCCGCAGGTTTAGCGTCAACTGCCAACGACTGAGCAAGTCATATTTTGTCAAAATATACGCAGTATGTCGATACTCCGTCTCGTTGGTGAGATAGGCATAGACATGCGGAATAACAGCTTGAAACTCATATCCCATCTTCGCTCGTATTTTCAGATAATCGTTGGGGAACCAATCGTGTTCTATGGTAGTCTGCACCAACCAAGTGTCCGTTGCAATCGTATCTTTCTCATAAACTTGATCATCTCCCATCCATCCTCCTCTGATTTTCCAAGTATATGGCGATAAATTGGCATATTCCATAATCACTCTGGACGAACGATTGGAAATGGTTTCATATTTCGAAGAATCATTATTTTGCTGCATCATCGGCTGAATCTCACGATCGTAAAAGGTGTGCCAAAGATGTCCAGACAGGACAGATTTCTTCCTCAATCGAATGGAGAGGTCTTCCAAAATGCCATAATCATAAAACGACGCATTTTTCTGTCTTTGCGTCTCGCCTCTGTAATCAAACTTGAAATCATTGTCTGACCTTCGATAGAAAAAAGCAGTGTGAGAGTGTACATGCTCCTCGCCAACCACCATCTTCAAACCTTCAAAAAAAGAGTTGTTCGAACCGTATGTCGAATGGAGCTGCAAACGAAAAGTGTCGCGAAAGCTTCTATCACTCTGCAGATTAATTGCGCCTCCAATCGAACCATTGCCAAAAACAGCACTTTCCCCTCCAGGATAGACTCCTACCTTGTCAAAAAAAAAGAGAGGCATTTGATTGAAATCGACCTGCCCCATTGTCTTCGAATTAATATTGACTCCCTCCCAATTGACATTGGTATGCGACGCAGAAGTGCCTCGCATAGAGATAGTTGCCAACATACCATTACCTGACTCCTTTATGAATATGGGTGTTGTCCGAGTGAGCAAATCTGACAACGTCGAGGTCTCCATCTGCGTCTTCACAGCCTCTGGCACTCTCCATTCCGCACCTTGAGAAAAAGGTTTCTCACCACCCGCATTTTTCTCCGCTTCCACTTTCACCTCATCAAGCAGACGACCATTAGTCTCCGCAAAAACAGAGATGGAAAAAACAAATATAAATATGCGAATGATATATTTTACCAATGGGTTTGCCATTTATCAAACGCTCATCTAAGAGCACTATTTTCGACCGAATAATGCACGCCTTTCCTCCTCCGTCAACGAGTCGTAGCCACTCTGTTTCACCTTATCCAGGATTCGGTCTATATTGTCGCTTTCTTGTTTTTTTCGTATGTTGTACTCCATATCAGTCTCTCGCTTCGCACCAGACTCTTTATAATTTTTGTTTTCGTAAGAGACCTTCATCTTGGGTTGTCTCGTCATGATTTTCTTGAACATATTCACCACCCAATCAATGATTTTTCCTATCCATACCGTTATATTCGTACCTCTCTTGTAGAGAATGGCGAACACAAAACCTGCCAATGCTCCACCGATATGAGCGCACTCTCCGCCTCCGTTTGAATCTGCCAAACTCAAAATACTGATCAACACGTATGCTATCGCCAACCACGAGAGTTTCACACTCCCCACCAAAAAAAGTCGCAATCGATAGTCTGGCGAATAGGCGGCGGCAGCCAACACAATAGCCATCACCGAAGCAGAAGCACCCAACAGTTGCGACCATTCCACAGAGTCATTGAAATAAGGGAAAAGATTGAAAATCAACACGTAGAATGTCGCACCCACCAATCCTCCTACTATATAGACACCCACTAAATCACGTTGTGAATAGAACATCAGGAAAATCTGACCGAACCAATAAAGCGTCAACACATTGAAAAGGATGTGTACAAAATCAACGTGTAAGAACATATACGTCAACACTGTCCATGGCTTATGCAACCAAGCCGACACGTTGGAAGTCATCGTCAGCCAATAGAACCAATCCGTCGGAATGGCACATAGCGTAAAGATGACCATCAGCAGCTTGACAATTACGAAAACGCCAAGATTGACAAAAATCAATTTAGTAAGCATAGATCCGTCTTGAAAGGATCTTTTCACATCTGAGACAAACGACATTCGTATTCAACAATTAAAATCTGAGCATTCCTCGTTTCCACATCACACAGAGGATAACCCCGACGATAGCACCACCAAGGTGAGCGAAGTGGGCAACATTATCCCAAGAGAAGTTCTGCACACCGCAGAAGAGTTCGATAGCCGCATAGCCAATCATCACATATTTGGCTTTTATAGGAATCGGAATAAACATAATATACATCGGTTGATTAGGAAACAGCATGGCGAATCCTGCAAGCAGTCCGAAGACAGAACCCGAAGCACCCACCGTAGTGAAGCGGTTATAATAGGATTCGTGCACCCATTGCGTCAGTTCGTCCACCGAATAGACAATCTTGTCATGCACATTCAAACCCTCGGAAAGATCCGTGTTCATCCACCGAGCGATCTCCTCGGCAAACGGACGGAGATCGTACATCCAGGTCAATTCTTGCAACACGCCTGCACCTAAACCCGCCACAATGTAGAAGAACAAGAAGAACTTCGTGCCGAAATTGCGTTCCAACACCGTGCCGAACATCCACAAGGCAAACATATTGAAAAATATGTGGCTAAAAGACAAACTGTGCATGAACATATAGGTGAACAGCTGGTAGACATGGAAGTCCGTCCCTTTGAAATAGTGCAAACCCAAGATATGAAACAGATCTATTCCCGAATTTGACTTCAACAAAGCAAATGTAGCCAACCACACCAACACATTGATAATCAGCAGATGCTTCGTAGCAGGCGGAAGAGAAGAAAGGAAACCTGAATTGCTATCAGATTTAAAATTTAGTTGCATAACGCGTTGTTTAAAGGTGTTTTTTACGGGGCAAAGATAAGAGATTTAACGCTAATAATGCGTCTCCAACTTAAATATGACGACGTTCAAACAGATTAATTCTTCACATCTTCGTCAAAGTATTCGTTTCGCAATCTCCTTCAAATCCAACAAAGACTCATCTTTTGCCTTGTAAGCGATGAAAAGATAGGTCATGACACCTATCAAAATTCCTCCTATCAGCTGAAGAGACATACTTTTGAAGAAGAACAGGCTACAACAGGATAACAAACTCATAACTAACGAATTGAATATGATAGGAACGTTTGTACGCATTTGCTTGAAAAGTCCCAAATCCAAATATTTTCCCGAATAGTAGCAGTTGACACAATATGCGATAAAGCAATAGAGAGACTGCCCGGCACAAATCCATTTCAATCCTAATGGAATCGTCGCAAGCAAAAGGACAAACGCAACTGGCTTTTTAATAATCTCCAATTTTAAAACCAAATCTGTTCGCCCTTTCACATACAATACATTTATATTCAACTGGTTTAAGGGTTCAAAGAATGCCCCGACACACAATATTTGGAACAAGGGAACAACAGGAAGCCATTTTTCACCAATAAGAACAACGATAAACGGCTTCGCAAGCACTATCAGACATAAAATAATCGGACATAATAAAAAGGCCGTCATCCTCAAAAACTTCATATACGCTGCTCGCAACCGCTTCTCCTCATCCTGAATCTCCGACATCGCAGGATATGCCACTTTCATAATCGTGTACATCAAAGTGTTGGACGGCAACTGCGCATAACCTTTTGCTCTGCTGTAGTACCCAACATGACTAACAGAGAAAAATTTCCCGATCACCAACGCATAGACATTATTGCATATCGTGTCTATCAGACTTGAGCAAAGCAATTTCGAGCCAAAAGAGAATAGATGTTTGAAGGAGTTTATTGAGAACGAAAACTTAGGATGCCACCTCATACAAATCTCTATCGAGATAAAATATACCGCGCCAAAACAGACCTGCTGAAATACCAACGCCCACACGCCATAGCCCATATACGCCATAGTCAACGCTCCGATGCCCGACAACAAACGCGTAACAATTGTAATGATCATTATCTCCTTAAACCGCATCTCCGACCGCATTTTAGCTATCTGAGACACACACAAAGAGTTGAGTATCAATGACACCCCCGACACTTTTACAATATCACACAAGATCGGAGCATCATAGAAATCGGCTATCAAGGAAGACGTAAACCAAAGGATGAGATATAACAGGATGCCAACAAAGACATTAAAATAGAAACAGGTAGAATAATCATCTTCGTTTCTATCTTTCTTCTGTATCAATGCACTTCCAAACCCAGAATCAATAATGACAGACGAAACAGCAATGAAGATGGCCATCATTCCCATTGTGCCATAGTCTTCCGGCGACAACTGGCGCGACAAGAGAACTCCGACAATAAACTGAATGACAAGTTGACCCGACTTCTCAATGGATGTCCATACTAATCCAAAAAACGTCTTCTTTTTCAGGGATTTCCTCATCACCATCATTTTCTAAATAGCGTGTAAAGATAGTCAAAAAAAATTTGGCAAGTGAAGATTTTATATTATATTGCACGACCATTTTATTCATAATTTTTATACAATGAACAAAGCAGAATTTATTGCCGCTGTCGCTGACAAGTCTGGTCTTACTAAGGCAGATAGCCAGAAAGCAATTGAGGCTTTTCAAGATGTTGTCGCTGATGTCCTCAAAGCAGGCGACCAGTTAGCACTCTTGGGTTGGGGGACTTTCTCAGTCAAAGAAAACGCTGAGCGTCAAGGAGTCAATCCTCGCACGAAAGAGAAAATCACAATCGCAGCCAAGAAAGTCGTTAAATTCAAGGCTGGAGCAAAGTTGGAAGATGGTCTCAAATAAATGAACACCGTCTTTCTGACAGTTGTATTGTCGAAAAAACACGGGGAGGTTGTCTATACCTCCCCTTTTTGTTGTATTTTTGTATTTCAATCATGATATAACGATATCGTATCAACATAAAATATGAATATAGAAGAAATTGTAGCCAAGTCTGCTCAAAAGGTTATCGAAGACCTCTACGGACAACCTGTCGACAGCAAGCTGATCCAATTGCAGACCACTAAGAAGGAGTTCGAAGGCGACCTCACCCTCGTGGTGTTCCCTTTCTTAAAAATGTCGAAGAAAAAGCCTGAAGAGACTGCCGAAGAAATCGGCAACGCCCTCGTCGCCGCCACCCCTACCATAGAAAAATTTAATGTCATCAAAGGGTTTCTTAACATCGTCGTCGCTCAGAATGTTTGGGTGGACACACTCAACGCCATCTTGGCAAACGACCACTTCGGATTGAAAGAGGTGAAACCAGACGCCCCTCTCTATATGGTGGAATACTCTTCGCCCAACACCAACAAACCGCTCCACTTAGGTCATGTCCGCAACAACCTGCTCGGCTACAGTCTCTGTCGCATCCTCGAAGCAAACGGACTGCGTGTCATCAAGACGAACATCGTCAACGACCGTGGCATCCACATCTGCAAGTCTATGCTCGCATGGCAGAAATTCGGCAAAGGAGAAACACCTGCTTCTTCTGGCAAAAAAGGAGACCACCTCGTAGGCGACTACTACGTTGCTTTTGACAAAGCCTACAAGGCGGAAGTCAACGAGCTTATGGCAAAAGGATTGACAGAAGAAGAGGCAAAAAAACAAGCTCCTATTCTTCAAGAAGCTCAAGCGATGTTGAAGAAATGGGAGGACGGAGACCCTGGAGTACGTAAACTTTGGGCTGAAATGAACAGCTGGGTGTACGCAGGGTTTGACGAGACCTACAAACGTCTCGGCGTCTCTTTCGACAAGATTTATTATGAGTCAACCACCTATATAGACGGTAAGGCAAAGGTGAACGAAGGACTTGAGAAAGGTCTTTTCTACCGCCGCGAAGACGGCTCTGTCTGGGCCGACCTGACCAAGGAGGGATTAGACGAGAAGCTTCTGCTCCGCGCAGATGGAACTTCCGTCTATATGACACAAGATATTGGAACTGCCACCCAGCGTTTCAAAGAATTCGACATCACGAAGATGATATATGTGGTGGGAAACGAACAGAACTACCACTTCCAGGTGTTGTCCATCCTGCTCGACCGACTCGGCTTCTCGTGGGGAAAAGACTTGGTTCACTTCTCCTACGGAATGGTGGAGTTGCCTGAAGGCAAGATGAAATCTCGCGAAGGAACGGTTGTTGACGCCGACGATTTGATGGACGAGATGATCAACACAGCCAAGGAGGTCTCTTCTGAATTGGGCAAAATGGACAATATATCAGAGGATGAGGCCAACGAAATCGCACGTATCTGCGGATTAGGCGCTTTGAAATATTTCATCCTCAAAGTAGACCCTCGCAAGAACATGCTCTTCAATCCGAAAGAGTCGATCGACTTCAACGGAAACACGGGTCCGTTCATCCAATACACCCACGCACGTATCTGTTCTGTTCTCCGCAAGGCGGCTGAACAAGGCATCCAATTAGGAGACAAAGTCGATGTCAACATAAAACTCTCTGACACAGAGGCGAATCTAATTCAACTCGTGGTCTCATTCCCAAGTGTTGTTGAGCAAGCAGGAAAAGAATACAGTCCGGCACTCATCGCCAACTACACATACGACCTTGTGAAACAGTACAACTCGTTCTACCATGACTTCTCAATCTTGAAAGAAGAGAACGAAGCGTTGCGCAATTTCCGCTTGCTTCTCTCAAAGAAGATTGCAGCAGTGGTCAAGACGGGAATGGGTCTATTAGGCATCGAGGTGCCAGAGAGAATGTAATCATCTAATAATCAACTGAATATAAGAAACAAATAGCAGATAGAATTATGGCAATTCGTAGAACGAGAGTTGTGGACGCATTGAAGTGCACAGCATACGGAGAAGACATCAATGTAAAAGGTTGGGTTCGCACAAAACGAGGCAATAAAAGTGTCAATTTCATCGCATTGAACGATGGTTCGACCATCAATAATATTCAGATTGTAGCTGACGTTACCAAATTCGATGACGAACTAATGAAGACCATCACGACGGGTGCTTGTTTGAGCGTAGTCGGCAAATTGGTCGAGTCAATGGGTGGCGGACAAGCTGTTGAAATCCAAGCCTCTTCCATTGAGGTGTACGGAACGGCAGATAATACCTATCCGTTACAGAAGAAAGGCCACACGATGGAGTTCCTGCGCGAGATTGCCCACCTGCGTCCCCGCACCAACACCTTCAGCGCGGTGCTTCGTCTTCGCCACAACATGGCATTTGCCATCCACACTTTTTTTCATCAAAAAGGATATTACTATTTCCACACACCTATCATCACAGCGTCCGACTGTGAGGGTGCAGGTCAGATGTTCCAGGTAACCACACAAAACCTCTATAACCTCAAGAAAGATGAGAACGGCAATATCCGCTACGATGATGATTTCTTCGGCAAGCCAACCAGTCTCACCGTTTCTGGTCAGTTGGAGGGTGAGTTAGGCGCAACCGCATTGGGTGCAATCTACACTTTCGGACCAACTTTCCGTGCAGAGAACTCAAACACGCCACGCCACTTGGCAGAGTTCTGGATGATTGAGCCAGAAATCGCTTTCATGGATCTTCCTGAGTTGATGGATTTGGAAGAGGAGTTCATCAAGTTCTGCGTCAATTGGGCGTTAGAGCATTGCCAAGACGACCTTCAGTTCTTGAACAAGATGATCGACAACGGACTGATCGAGCGTTTGCAAGCCGTCGCAAAGTCTGAATTCGTTCGTTTGCCATACACCGAGGGTGTCAAAATATTGGAAGAAGCCATCAAGAACGGGAAAAAATTCGAGTTCCCTGTATATTGGGGTTGCGACCTTGCCAGCGAACACGAACGCTACTTAGTCGAGGAGCATTTCAAACGTCCTGTCATCATGATCGACTATCCAAAGGAGATCAAAGCATTCTATATGAAGATTAACGAAGACAACAAGACGGTGCAAGGAACAGACGTTCTTTTCCCACAGATTGGAGAAATCATCGGAGGAAGCGTCAGAGAGGAAAACTACGACAAGCTGATGGGACGAATCACCGAATTGAATATCCCGATGAAAGACATGTGGTGGTATTTGGACACTCGTAAATACGGAACTTGTCCGCACGCTGGCTTCGGCTTAGGTTTTGAGCGTCTAATGTTGTTCGTGACTGGCATGCAGAACATTCGCGACGTCATTCCGTTCCCACGCACACCTAAAACAGCTGATTTCTAATCGGAGATACAAACAAAAAACATAGGGAAAGGATTCTGAGGAAACAGAATCCTTTTCTCTCTTTTAAAAGATTTACCTATAGCCCCACACTGTCTACATATCGATTATTTATATAATGTTCCGTTGCGTTATCGCAATGTCTGATAAGACAAGGGTTGCCAACGACGACAGAATGAGAAGGCACATCACAATTTACAAAACTGTTCGGAGCAATTAAGACATCATCTCCAATCGTTATGTTCCCAACAACTGTTGCATTCACGCCAATCCAAACGTCGTTTCCGATTCTCGGAGTTCCTTTACGGTCTCCCCTATTTTCTTGTCCTATGGTTACACCTTTGTGGATATTGCAGTTATTGCCAATTTCAACTTTATGGTTAATAGTGATTCCGTATGCATGACCAATATATAGACCATATCCAATTGGGGTTCTCCAAGAGATTTCAATGCCTCTTTTACTGCAAAGGTATCTATAGACACATCGATAGAAAAGACGCAAAAAGCCACTTGAGGTTGCACACTTTCTCATAAATATTTGGAAGAGAAATGGTCGTCTACCTTTACGATGAAAATCTGAGTGAATATATTTATCCATAAGAGCAAAATCAACCGTTTAAATTTACAAACATTTCCTCAATCTTTTCACCGTCCAATATTTTCGTTTGTTCAAACATTCCTCCCCGCTTCATCAGCCAAAAATCATCACAATATTTTTCCGCCAAATCAATCTCATGTGTACATGCAATGATTGCAATGTTTTTCTCGTGCGATGTACGTTGCAGCAAACCCATAATTTCTCTTCGACTCCAATAGTCTAAGTGAGACGTGGGTTCATCCATCACAATCGCACGTGTATCTTGTGCTAACGCCCGTGCTATTTCCACACGTTGGAACTCTCCGTCTGAAAGCTCACTCACATCACGATAAATCAAATCATCTATCTGTAATTCAGACAACAATTGTTTCACTTTCCCTTTCCGCTGCTCATCACACAGACCTATCCAATTTGAAAAACGATATTGACCAATCGCAACATAATCATAAACAGACATCATAGAAAGATTCAATCTTCGAGAAAAGACCACACTTACCACCGATGCGCAAGCCTCAACAGACAACGAGCATATAGACTGTTTTTCCCCATCTTTCATCACGAAAACATTCCCAGACAGAGGATGCAAAAAGCCTGTCATCGTTCGTAACAAAGTAGTCTTTCCCACTCCATTAGGGCCTAAAACAGCGACAAAATTTCCTAACGACACCTTCGCGTCAACGGAATTCACCAGCGTTTTTCCGCCATATCCTATCGACAAATTATCTAAAGAAAAAATCTCAGCAGACATTTTCATAGAATTTTAGAAAGTGAACGCGCGCGTTCACTTTTCACTTCACCACACCTTCAAGCATAGGAACGAACGCACAACTTTCAAAGAACTCCGACTGAAAGTTTGTCTCACTTTTCCGCTCTATCCGACACAAGCGTAGCTCTTTCTCTTTCTCTATCGGCAATACCATAATACCTCCGACTGCTAACTGCCCTAATAGCTTCTGAGGAAGTTGCTTACACCCTGCGGTGATGATAATCCGATCAAACGGAGCATGGGTTTGCCAGCCATCGTGTCCATCGTCTTCTTTCAAAAAAGGCGCATAGTCTAACTGCGACAATCTTTCCTTTGCTTGCTTATGCAGAGAGGCTATACGTTCAACACTATAGACCCGACAACCACATTCTAAGAGTACCGCCGTCTGATAGCCCGACCCTGTACCTATCTCCAACACTTTCTCTTCACCTTGCAGACACAGCAAGTCCGTCTGGCGAGCCACCGTATAGGGTTGCGAAATAGTTTGCTCAGCACCAATTGGGAAAGCCTTATCCTCGTAGGCCAACTCAGACATTGATGCAGGCATAAAACACTCGCGTGGCACCAACTGAATAGCCGTCAACACACGCTCGGACGAAATTCCTTTCTGCCTCAACAACTCAACCAAGCGTTTGCGACGAGCAACAAACTTATTTCCAACAAAATCAGCCACGGCGTTTCATTTTACGACTGGAACATAAACCGCCTTCTTCGTCTTGAAATACTCCTCCGAGAAGAAATCGCTCACATTAAAAACACTTGCCATCTTTCGGTATGGTTGCACCTCCGCAGCTAACTCGCCCCCTTTCAAACAAATGACTCCGTTCGGCAAAGCATTCTTTGGATTCTTTGTTACAACATTCTTTGTTACCAAACGCATTAAATCACCTAATGGCATCACTGCACGACTAACGACAAACTCAAATTTCTGCTTCTCATCTTCCACTCGTTCGTAGGCAAAAGATACATTCTCCAAACCTATAGCCGTAGCCACCTCGGTAGCCACACGTATCTTTTTACCTACAGAATCCACCAAATGGAAATGACAAGACGGGAAAAGAATCGCCAATGGTATGCCAGGAAATCCACCTCCCGTGCCTACGTCCATAATCTGCGTATTTGGTTGGAAAGTCATAATCTTCGCAATCGCCAACGAGTGCAACACATGATGCTCATAGAGATTTTCTATATCCTTACGGGAAATCACGTTGATTTTGCTATTCCAATCAATGTATAAATCGTAAAGAGAGGAAAACTGCTCTTTCTGACGCTCTGTCAAGTTGGGGAAATATTTCAGTATCTGATCCATCCTATTTTAACCATTCTATTTTCTAACAAAGATAACATTTTCCATCCGATTATCCACGTTCGGACTGACGTTCAAGTTTCTATCTCTCTTTCAAAACGCACTTCCACAGAACCTTGAACAAACCCAACAGACTACCCCATCCGTATGAGAAATGCAGCGTAGGAAAAACGGAGATGAGTCGAAAAATTCCACATTTGCTTTCTCTGTTCATCTTCACACTTACACCTACTATTAATATAAGGTATACAAAGAGAGAAAAAACCGACAAAACTCCGAAGATAGGATTTATCAACATCAGCAATGTGGGAACAACCAACGACAGCACAAAAAGCAAAGGGACAAAGTGGCGCAGAGATAGTACAGAAAAATTTCGTGTATAATACAAGGTGAGAATGTTCCAAAGTCCGTTTTCAAAATTATTCTTTGCCAACGCAGGATAGGAGGTTCGAACTTTATATTTTATCTGCAGATTAGGCAACAAATAAATTTTCCCGCCCGATTTTCGTATCCGCTCATTCAGCTCAATGTCTTGGTTGCGAGTGAGTTTTTCGTTGTAAAGTCCGACCTTCTCAAGAATAGATTTTCGGAAGCAGCCAAAGGGAACCGTATCCACCTCTTTTATCTCACTCGTACCGATACGGAATCGGCTATTGCCGACGCCAAAAGGATGTGATAACACCGAAGAAATAGCCACTGCCGTGTTCGTATTTTCCGCGCTTGTGCCAACTGCCACACCTCCTACATTTTCAGCATTCGGCAATGTTCGCAATGCACCGACCAACTGGCTGCAATAGTCGCTCGGATATTCACTGTGGGCATCTATGCGGATGATGGTTTCGCCTTGAGCTTGAGCAACGCCAAAATTCATTGCGCAAGGGACAGTTCGTCTTGGATTTTCTAACAAATGAATAAAAGAGTACGATTTCAAGTAAGGTTGAAGGATCTCCACTGTTTGATCCGTGCTTTTTCCATCTACCAACAGGAGTTCGTACGGTTCTGTCAAATCTTGGTTCAATATGGAATCAATGCACCGAACGATATGCGCCTCCTCATTATATATCGGACAAATTATTGAAATCATTTTCGCCATTTAGAGTCGCATGTCCACAAGACTTCTTTCTAAAAATCCTTTTACATCATAGACTACCGATTTTTCTTTCTTCAAAGAACGAATATCTATATTACGGAAAAGTTTGTGAGGAACCGCCAAGACAATCGCATCAAACCGCTCGGTAGGAATCTCTTTCTGAACTTCCACTCCATATTCACGCATCACATCTTCGGCATTTGCCCATGGATCGCACACCATGATATTCTCCGTATATTCTCGCAAGGTATGGTAAATATCCACCACTTTCGTATTGCGAATATCTGGACAGTTTTCTTTGAACGTAACGCCCAAAATCAAGATTTTGGCGTCCTTCACCAAAATGCCTTTTTTGTTCATACATTTGATAGTCTGATTCGCCACATAGTCGCCCATGCCATCGTTGAGGCGACGAGCAGACGACATAATGCGAGGCAAGACGCCATACACCTGCGCCTTCTGAATCAGGTAGTAAGGATCAACAGAGATACAATGACCACCCACCAAACCAGGCGACATTTTGATGAAATTCCATTTTGTAGAGGCGGCTTCAATCACATCATGCGTATCAATACCCATCGCATTGAAAATCTTCGCCAACTCATTCATAAAGGCAATGTTGACATCCCGCTGCGAGTTTTCAATAATCTTCGAGGCCTCCGCCACACGGATCGAAGATGCCTTAAACGTTCCATTCTCTAAGACTGAATTGTATAGTTGATCCACCACATCCGCCATCTCTGGTGTTGAACCGCTCGTTACTTTTTTGATTTTCTCCACCGTATGATCTTTATCTCCAGGGTTGATACGTTCTGGCGAATATCCAGCGAAGAAATCCACATTATAGGTCAATCCACTGACACGTTCCACCACTGGCAGACACTCCTCCTCCGTCACACCAGGATAGACGGTCGACTCGTAAATGACAATGTCTCCTTTCGAAATTACCTTTCCCACCGTCTCACTTGCCGAAATCAGCGGACGAAGATCTGGGCGGTTGTTCATATCCACAGGCGTCGGCACGGCAACGATATAAATGTTGCAGTCTCGAATGTCCTCCAAATCAGAAGTGCAACGAAAACCATGATTACGAATTGCGTCGATCAGCAGTTCGTCGGACACCTCACAAGTAGCGTCCTTGCCCTGCATCAAAGCATCCACCCGTTGTCTATTCATATCATAGCCAACAGTCTCATATTTAGTAGAAAAAAGGCGAGCCAAGGGGAGTCCCACATAGCCCAAGCCTATAACGGCGAGTTTCTTTTGCATTTTAATAGAAATGGTTTTGAATCAGCCAAAACCATCATAAAGTTAATAAAATAAACAAGAATAAATCACCCACATTCAAAAAAGATTGCGACTGTTTCTTGTTTACGAAACTGTACACACTCACCCCACTATTTCCTCAAACTTTTTCTTCGCCACTTCCGCTGAAAAACGGCTCCGACTCTCAAACGCTGCTCGTTTCATCTCCGACAATTTATCCTCATTTTCTAACAGATATAGAATTTTATCGTTCAAGGCATCCATACAATCGCCAAATGGAATGACGAAACCGTTCACCCCATCTTGAATGAACTCATGCGCATATTGCCATTCCGTTATTATGATAGGTATGCCTGAGACAAAGGCATCAATAACCGTGCCTGGAAGTCCCTCTCCCGTATATTGCGTTGGCAACACAGAAACATCATATTTTGAAAGCGTTGATGGTATCTCTTCTGGTTTTAATGCACCTTTGTATTCTACATTAGGATAATTTTGGATGATGTCCTTCCACCCCGACTCTGAGGAAGGTATCTTTCCATATATATCAACAGAAATCCGATCAGAATATTTTTCGTGAAAGAATTGAGCCATTTGCAAAAGTGTTTCTATTCCTTTTACCCGTTCAACTCTTGCGCAAAAAACAACTTTCAAAGTTCCCTTTTGATGATTTTCCACAAACGAATTATCAAAGTATCGAAAATTATCAAACCGACTCACTTTTTCAAACCCATATTCCGTTTGCAATCGTTTTTTCAGCAAATCTGTTTCCGTACAAATTTGCTCAATGTGCCTCAACATCCAACGATACAACGGCTTTGATTTTAAATATTCTGCTAGCCAACCACCAATAACAAAATAATAGATTTTCGTGCGATATAATTTAGAAAGCATAAAAATCAGAGGGAAAATCAGCAGCAGATTTCGTTGTGCAGGCAGATAAATCAGTTTATCAAGTTGGCAAACATTCCGTAACATTTTAAAAAAGCCCCGTCTATTTTCCGAAAAATCTTCTGTGTCGTAGTACTGAAAGTCAAGTTTCAAGTCCAACATTAATTGAATCATCATCTGTGTTTTCACCGTCTGACCATCCAAATTGCGAGCCTTTCCACCTGCATTGCCTATGAGATAGTATTTATCCATGTATCAAGTCTAAATATTGGTTTATAAAAACATCAGAAGAAAATTTCGTTTCAACAATCTCTCTACTTTTTTTGCCCATTTGGTGCCTCTCTTCTTCCGACAACTGCAGGATCGAAATCAATTTCTGTGTCATATCACCAATATTGAAAGGTTCAAAAAGTATTGCATTTCCCCCTTCATCTACAATTCTTTCATTATCGCAGATCCGACTGCAAGCGATCGGCAATGCACACGCCATCGCCTCACAAAGGACATTTGGGAAGCCCTCATAGAGCGACGGCAAACAGAAAACATCCGCATTCCAATAGGCTGCTCTAACATCTTGAGTAGGGTGATGAAACTTAAAGACCTCAGCCACATTCAACGACTTTATCTCCTCACAGCACGCATTATAATAATTCTCGTCAGTGGCTTCACCATACCAATCCACACGAATTTTTAGTCCAGTATCCATTACTTTCTTTATGGCTTGAACATAATTCATCACATTTTTCTGTCGGCTAATCCGAGCATTCGTCAAAATTCTAACCGTATCACTTTCTGATTTTACATCCTCCATTGGATGGAAATATTCAGCATCTACGAAATTCGTGATTACATGAATTTTATCTGCCAGAAACGGATAATTTTGTCGGATAAAATGACCCTGCGTATAAGAATTTGGAACAATAAAATCTGCAAATCGATACAAGAAGAATTTGATTTTTTCTCTTCTGCTTAATTCTTGCGTAACATTCCTTTCCGACACAATCAGTCTAAAATCTCTTCCTAACACCTTCAAGACCAACTTAGCCACGCAAGCCATCACGCAGGCTATGTCTAAATAAGCCACCACCACAGATGGTCGTTCTTTATACAACTCCCGAATAATTCTTACCAATCGTCTTCCCCGAGAAAGTCCATTAGCTACACATCGATACGCCACATTGGCTTTTCTCAACAAAGCCAGATAAAAATCATTCGGGTAATACGTCCAAACCTCCACATTTTCACCTTTCACTTTTAGCAAAGTGGCCAATGAAACAAGTTGGCGTTCAGCGCCACCTGAGGAGAGAGATTCGGTGAGAAGAATGACGCGAAAGCCCATACTATTTTTCAAACGGAACTTTTATCATAGAAGCGAGTCTATCACTATATTCTTCCAAATTTAGATTTCCCCAACCTCCCGTTGGATAAAACGTCAATTCTCCCAAATAAAGTCTATCTGTTTCATAAAAATCCACTCTCAAAAATGGAACTCCTTTCGATAATTTTGCCGCACATTCTTTCATCTCATCAAAACAATTAGGCTTTTCAATTTCCTTCTCTCTATATATCGAATATATTCTATTTATAATAAGCAAGCCATTAATTCTTTTCCATTCCATGTCATATACACTTACTTCATGCGTTTTATTAGATGAAACGTGACAAAAGAAAGGCACACCATCACAACACCAGAACTTATAATTCAACAACTCTCCATCGTTTCTTTCCGTCTTCAGCAGAACTTCTCCTATAATTTTTCTTTTTATATCCTTATACGACCACTCTCTCCAAATTTTGTAATAATCTTCATTGAGACCTTTTCTTAGTCCATCTTTTACCTTTTCAATATTCATCTGAGACTTATCCTCACAGATATACATACCTGTCCCTGAATTATGATTACATTTCAAAACGAACTGGTCAGGTAGAGAATCAAAATCAATGTCATCGGGACTGTTCCAAACTCCTAAAGTAGGCACAATGTACTTCTCGCCTATTAATTTCGCCGCATATTCTTTTACCTCAACCTTGTCTGCCATCACACTATATTCTGGCTTATGATCATTAAGTTTCAACCATTGCAGCTTCTCTCCCAGCGTCTTCGGACTTCTCAGGTTAGGCCATACACCAACACTCAATCGATATACCATCCGAATGTACCAAGAATCAGGAATCCATCCACCATAATTAACTAACAAGTAGATAGGGATTACCTTTGGAGAATTCTTCAAATGATGAAACAATCTTTTTATTTTATTCATATTTATATCCTTTTTACCACACGATTCTCTCTTCTTAAACAACCAATGGTGTACCCCAAAGAAGAAAATGTTATCACATCCATAGATGAATACGACATTGAGAACAATGATTTCATAACAATCACAATAGAAACCATAAACAAAATGTAGATATGGTCATTCCATATTTTTTTATTTATATACGTCTTTATTATTGAACAAATGTAAACAAAATATACTATAATGCCCACAACACCCTGATTTGTAGCCAATTCCAACCAATCACAATGAGCCATATTTTTTCTCGTAACAACCATCGTTGCTAATGCCCCCCTTCCAAATATAAATTGCAAGTCGTTGGTGTCTTCAAAGAAAGCCCTTATCAAGGTTGAATATAACTCATCTCTCCCTGAAGTGTACCCATTCATCGTTTTATACAGACGATTTTGAAAATAATAGTTGGTATTCTCCAAGTAAATGAACAACAGAGCAATTATAGAAATCACAGACATTACAAGCAAAACCGTCTTTAACTTGCTTTTTCCTCGTTTGTAACTCCATAAAAAAAAGACAACAAGCAAAACTATCATAATCAAAATGGCTCCTCTTTTCATTGACATAATGGCCAACAAAGAAAGAATCAAGACCATCCCATTCTGCAATCCTACCTTATCCTCAAACAATAACATTAAGGGGAGCATAGCTACGCAAAGATACCCTCCATTGTTTGTCATCATAATAGAATCACTCTGAAGAAACTCCATCGCAAAATTTAAGATGACATAAATTAAAAAAAAGATTGTGAGTCTTCGCATCACAAAAGAATCCAAAACACCTTTTATAGCGTAATAATAAAAAAAATAGATTGGGAGTAATGTACAATAAATTCGTTTTAAATAATTATATCGAACCTCATCTACGTTCAAAGAATCATTAAACAAAAAGATGACTCCATAGATTGTCAAAAGCAATATTAAAGCATCCAAAGAAAGAATAAACATTGGCAACCTGCTTTTCTGCACATCCACCCTTGACACATGGCAAAGTACAACATAAAAAAAGGAGACTAATATCAGTCCGACCACCCATAATGTTGAAATTGAAGACCCTTCGAGAAGAAATAAACTCTGCAAATAATACAAAATCCATCCCCCCGTATACAGATACACCTTCGTAGAATCCTTCATGCTATCCTATTGCTCTCTAAGTGTTTTCAGAACAACCTCACCCACCATTTTGAGCGTGTTGGGGTCTATATTCTCTGGAGTGTCCTGTTGTGTGTGCCACGTTTCTGGGAATCCTCGCTCAGAATGATAGTCGATAATGTCAATGGTCGGAATTCGAGCGAAAAGGTTGATATAATAGTGATCGTCCATAATTGAACCCGACTTTTGTGGCACAAAAGCATTGCTATAGCCTAACTGCTGCGCATTTTGCCATACCTGCCGCAATCGTACCTCCGCAAAATAGAGCGATACTTCATCAAATCCAAAGAACGGAGATTTCCCTCCTACCATATCTAAAAGGATTCCCCATTCGGGTTTTCCATTCTTGTAGTATGGATTTTTCGCCAAATATTGCGAACCTAAGCACCAAGTGTCCTCTTTTTCGACCACTTCAAAAGAAGGCCGACCACCATCTTCCAAGTCTAAGAAGACAATGTCTACACCCAAAGAATCATTTTCTAACTGCAACTGGCGAGACACCTCCAATAATACCGCCACACCACTGGCACCGTCATTTGCGCCCATCACTGGCTTGTGCCAATTCACCTTCTCGTCATTGTCGGAAACCGAACGGCAATCCCAATGTGCAAACAATGCCACCCTACGGATCATCTCGGGATGAATCTGTCCGATCAGATTTGTGCCATTCCACGTTTCTCCAGCATAATTGACAGCATCAAATTTCTGTGCCATGACTGTGTCGCAATATAGATTCAACTGTTGTTGTAAGTACACCGCACATTGTTTATGCGCCTCCGACATAGGTGTCCTACAGCCGAAATCACATTGTTTTTTCAAAAAACACATTGCGCTATCAACATCAAACGAAGGACGTACAATCGACCGTCGTGCAGAAACCGTCGTGTCGATTGTTCTCGACTCTGAATTACCCTCACTTTTATTCGAGCCACAGGACAAAAGACACATTGCCAATAAAATTGCCACTACAGACTGTATGATCTTCATAACCAAACCAATAATCAGAAACAAAAAAAGGAGGTTCTTCAACCTCCTTTTGTAGCGGATCCGGGATTCGAACCCGGGTCTAAGCCGTGAGAGAGCTACGTGCTGGACCCCTACACTAATCCGCCATTTCATCGTCTACTCTGAAAAGAAGTTTCAAACTTGATTTGAAAGAATCGTTTCCCTTTTGACGTTGCAAAGATACAGCCTTTTCTGTTATCTCCAAATTTTTCTTCTTGTTTTTTTTCGATTTCGTGTAAAAAAAACATTTTTCCTCTCGCACTTTGCCTCTTTCTAATTTATTAATAAATTTGCAAATTAGAAATTTTGTATAGCAGATCAAACAAAGACAATTATTATGCGCAAACGTATACACAAGACAATGCGACACATATTCATATTATTATTCTCAGGGCTTTTCACTCTGTGCGCTTCACTTTCAGCAGCAGAAACAAACGTCAGCACTCCGAACATGAGTTTTGAAAAGGGAAACTTTGATAACTGGACTAGGGAATACGCATTCTTTGGAATGTCAAACATTGCTTCTTCGGGATCTTCAAAATTTGTATTTTCCAATCTGGCGACAGGTGCAAATTCACCCACAGGAAGCGAAGACGCTTGGGAGCCAACAAACACGACCCAAATAAACACCCTTCATGGATCATTTGAAATTATGTCCTCTGCAGCCAACGATCACAATGTAGCCTGCAACAACCTAACACAAATACCTACTGGTGGACAATATTCGGTAAAAATAGGATCTGAAAACACTGCAGAATGTCAATATGATGATACGGACAACCGATACAAACGCGCAATGGCTGAGAGAATGACGTACAAATTCGTTGTTGATGAAAATTCTTCATTGCTCACCTATAAGTATGCGGTAGTTATGACTGGAGTGACAGACAAAGACAAACATACACTACCATCAGACGCACAAGCGCCATTTGCAATTTTAATAAAGGACGCAAAAGGAAACGAATTATGCGCATCCTCCAAAGTATATGGAGCGGACGGTATGCAAGCAGCAAGTCAGTATCAGTTGAAACAAGACGGTTGTAGTAAGTGTAAAATAGCGGACAAGTATGCAGACAAAACGTACTCATGTGGGAATAATCCTGAGATAGTTGACAAATTAGACTACTGTCCTACATGCGCCAGTGCGGAATCTCAACTTTCATTTAGATGTAAAAGTTACGCTAAATACAAAGGTACTGTTACTCACGACTCTTGTTTTAAGAAAGAAAACGTGTCAACCTGGGTAAGAGGAAACAATAGAGAGAGCAATTGGTATGACTGTGCAGAAACTGACGCAAACGGGAACTGTACAAAATTAACTCGAGAAGAAAAAACCTGTATAGAATTCTCAAAAGGAAATCGATGTAAGAAATGGAATACAAACACTATTACAGTTGTTGCAGAAGACCAATACAAAGACGACAACGGAGCTGACGTGAGATTTGAAAATTATGAAGGTTGGGTATATAATAACGGTTGGGAATGGATCAATGGATGGTTCTTGTGGGATGCGGTCCAGAAAGAAGTTGAGAGATGTACTGAAATTAAGTCCAAAACACATGACACAATCTATGCCGTTTGTACTGATTGCGAGTGGAGACAGTTAGAGGATAGAATAATTGAGTTTGGGGCATCTAGCAACTCGGCGGAAGACAACAACATAGCTTATAACTGTACAGACAAAGGTGGAACATGCTTAGAAGCTGCGACCTCATACACAAACAAAAAATGTCTTCAGTCGTACTTGACCGAGTCGGAATTAGCCACGACTTACTTCAAAGATTGGACGACTGTCTCTATTGATCTTCGGAAATATGTTGGACAAGAAATAACTTTTGAGGTCATAAACCATGATTGTTTGGAAAAAGTCAATATGTGCAGCGGCTGTGGATACCCCACCTCAAATGGAAGTAGCAAATGCACTCACTCAGGATGTTCTTACGAAGGCAAGTCGGATAAAGTCAAAGCCAACTACTTAGCAGGGTCACACAGGACATACGGATATTTCACCGCAGAAACAAAGAAATTTGAGACAATCATTAAAAATTGCGGTGACGGAGTAATTACATTGACAGCACCTGAAGGATTTGAAAACTATTCCTGGTCAACAGGTCTAAAGCAAAGCGGAACGAACAAAAACATTGCAACTATTGACACATCTGCTGTCGTTGAAAATCAGGAATATTCTGTCACAATGTCTTCTAATGACAATGATAAGAACTTAATTAGTTCTGGCACCAAGTGTACCGAAACGACAGACAAATTTACCTTGATGAAGACTCCGATAAAGCAGGATATAGATAACGACATCGCCTGCTTCAACGAAGTGGTTTTCACAGACAATTCGCAGATCAAGAAGATAAAATATAATAAATATAATACAGCATCGGGGCAGTTTGAGATGGTGGATTACAAGCCAGACTCTATTCTTTACCAGATTTGGACTTATAATTATGGGGGACGAGACTATGAGACCCAGGGTAACCCTGTGACTTTGGAATTGCCTTCGCCGTCGGTAAGCCAAGACACCGTCTATAAGGTTTACCGCACTCTCTACACGGCAAACGACTGTCAAATCAGCGACGTAGTAGACATCACCGTCAAGAGACGTCCTGAGGTAATCATTGATGGAGATCCTACGATTTGCTACGGAGAAAAGAAGACTATCACGCTTACGGGCGAAAATGCTTACTTGGATCCTTACACAAACTCATTTGGAAATTCTTACAAATATGTGTGGACGGATGAAGCGGGCAACATCCAGAAAGATGCTGGTTCAAACACAGACAAGATACAGACAGGCGAGGCGGCGACGAAACTCGTCATCAGCCCTACCTCTACGGGTTCTGTCTATTACTACCTCAACATCAACAGCACCGAGACTGGAAGTACAGGTACGACTCGCGAGTGTGTCTACACTGGCGAATACAACGTCACCGTCTATGAAAGTCCAACATTAACCTTAGACGTGGCTAAAGATGCCACGACAGGCATCCGAACGAAGAATATCTGTAAGGGTGAAACTGCCGAATTTGGTGCGACAACCAATATTACAGGTAACTTTGGGTGGAACACAGTATGCGACACTGTCGGTCTGTTAGACACTGAAAAAGACGCGAGTACTCACACTTTCACGACACCTGCCATCAACGATGATGTCACCTACTACTACGCAGTGGTTACCTCTTCGGATGGTGCTTGTATGATGATAGACTCCGTCAAATTCATAACGATGGAGTCTCCGAAATTGGAAATTGAAGGTCCTACCCAGGTTTGTTCAGGTGCGGATTACGAGTTCAAGGCAAGTGGTGCTGAAAAAAGCAGCAGCTATGTATGGACTTACGGTGGCGGACTTACCTTCCAATCGCCAACCCTCGACCTTGAATTTGGATCTGCATTCACAGCAGGAGGCAAGACGACTTTAAAATTGACAGGTGAAAACGAGAACGGCTGTTCGTCAACAACCGACACGACAATCATGGTTAACAAGCTGCCAGAGCCAAAAGTTGAATGTGCGCTTGCCAACGGTTGCACGATCTGTGAGGGCGAAGAGCTGAAACTCAAAGCTTCTGGAGCAGACTACTTCGAAGAGTGGGCAGGAGGTGTCTCACCTACTTACTACGGAGTGTCGACCGACGCTACGCAAAAAGCAGAAGAGATAAAGAACCACGTCTATATGTCGGACGTGCCAAGCACCGCAACCCAGACCTACGAGGTAGTGGGCGTTGACTCATTCCAATACAAAAACAACGACGGAAACCTACTCTACACAGAATGTAAAAGCACAGTAGACTTCTCCAATTTCTCTATCACAGAAGCGCCTAAAATCTCTATCATCGACAACAACGCTATCGCAGGCAATGTCTGTGAGGGAGAGGCAGTCAACTTGGATGCAAGCGGTGCTGGAAGCTACTATTGGAGCACGAGCAGAGACTTCTCTTCCACCCTCTCTTCAGATTCTAAGCTTAAAGACACGCCAGCAACAGGGCTTTCTTCCATTAAATATTATCTAAAAGGATTCACAGGAACGAACCACACTGGTTGTACATGGATCGACAGTACGGAAATCACCATTCACAAAGCACCTACATTCACGGTGTCTGCAGAGAAAGGTTACATCTGTCAGAACTCATCTGATGTCTTGACCGCAAAGGAGAATGAGGGTGCGACAGGAGACGATGCCATCTCTACATTCGAATGGATTAACGGGCCACAAAGTGCCACCTATACCGTCACACCAGATGTGACGACCACCTACTACGTGACGGCGACTAACAGCAACCAATGTGCATCTGCTAAGAAAGCGGTAACAGTTACGGTTGTCAACGCACCTACGCTCACATTCAAAGGAGACGATAGAGCTTGTGAAAACACAGAGATTTCATTGGATGCAACCGTTGACGCACCGACTGGAGCGACCTACACAGACACCTACGTTTGGAAGTATGACAACAAGCAGATCAACACAGATGAAACAAAAACGACTGCCACACATACACCTTCAAGCACAGGTACAATTTATTACGAACTCTCTGCGGAGAGAGCCTACACCGCCACGATAGATGGGGAAACGAAGAGCGCAAATTGCCAAAGCACTTTACGCCAAGGCATTCAGATAGACAATGCACCATCACTCGCCATCACAGGTCATGAAGCTGGTCTTTGCACAGGACAAAAGATTACATTATCGGCTTCGGGTGCAGGGACAGGCAAGCAATATACATGGACAGTCAAAGGAGAGAGCGGAGAAACCATTGGAGTCACGAAAGAAATTTCAACCGTTGGCAAGGAAATCTATGCTCCTAACACGACGGAGGCTATCGAAGTGACCGTAAAAGCAGATGGCGACAACAATTGTACAGGCTCAAAGACCATTAACGTTTCAACATACGCATTGCCAGTGGTAGCGACAGCACCAACTGCAACGTCTGTCTGCGAGAACTCTGAGGTCAAAATCACAGTAAACAAAGACAAATCATACACATGCGATGGAACGGCTGCCACATACAGTTGGAAATTGACAGATGAGGACAATAACAACATCGGAGATGCCACTGGCGAAGATGTTTCACTTTCTCTTTCACAGACAACCACATTCACAGTGGTAGCGACAGACGTACACGGATGTGTGAGCGAAGCTGCCACAGCCAAAGCGACTGCCAACAAATATCCGACTATCAAGACAAAATCTGTTCCTGCAGCAATCTGTCAAGGATTGGGCATAGAGATTGAGTTGGAAGATGAGACAGCAAAGCAGATTTCATACGAATGGTCTGACGCTCAGACATACACGAACGGTACAAAACACACAGGAAACACCTACAAATTCTCCGTCTCCGCAGCAGATTTGAAGCTGACAGACGACATCAACAATTACTTAGTCGACTTGAAGTTGATTTCAAACGAAGGATGTGAGACTGACACCACCTATAGTTTCCCTGTCTCCACGCCACCTGTCATCTACATCACGGGTAGCGACAACGGTTGTGCCAACACAAACGTAACCCTTACCGCCAAAGGAGGTACGACGGGCAACTACGTATGGAGTACAAACGAGAAAACAGACATTATCACACCGACACTCGTTACAGGCGACAATAAATTCACCGTACAAGGTGCTGATAAGAACGGATGTGTCGGAACTTCAGATGCATTCACCGTTACAGGTAACGACTCACCGACAATCACTTTGAGTGCAAGTGCGACGGATGTGTGTCAGAACAAGTCTGTAACAATTACCCCAAGCAGCGACAAGAGCGGTACAACTTACACATGGGAATATGCAACTTATACAGTAGATGCTTCAGGAAATAAAGTATTAAACACCACCAAAGGCTACCCATGCACAGATTGTAACACAAATATCAACCCTACAATCACAGACAATACGGCTTATATCGCAACAGGTACAAGCAACGACTGTCAGGGCAAAGCCACTATTTACATCTCCGCAAAGGAGACACCAGTCATCACGATCACAGCAGACAAGTCGACACTCTGTCCTGGAGAAGAAACGACAACGCTACACGCCCAAAACACCAATGGTAATGCCATAGTCAGCGGATGGAAATGGGATAACACAACAGCGACGACAGAAGACTTGACTACGGGAACGATTAGTGCCAGCACAGCCTTCAAAGTTGTAGCCAGCACAGCAGAGAACTGCGACGCAGAAGCATCAATCACTATAGATGTCTACACCAAAGAGGCAATCGGTATTGACAACGGAACAGGGCAAGTCTGCGAAGGATCATCCATCAACTTGAAAGCCATCGGAGGAACAAGAGACTGGAAATGGTCTGCGACAAATGCTACCTTATCTGCGACAAACGAATCTGCGACCGTCAGCAACGCCACAAGCGGTAGCGATGTTACGGTATCGTTAAGTGCAATAGACAATCACGGTTGTACGACAGAGCCAGCGACATCAACCATCAAAGTGATTGCAAAACCAGAAATTGCTGTTTCAGCAACAGAAAAACCTTGTCCAGGCAGCAACGTAACCTTCACTGCAACAGAGAAGAGTGGAGACAACACCAAGATGAGCAGTAACGGTTGGACTTGGTATGACGGAGCAATTAGCGATGCCAATAAGAAAGATGTTTCGTCTTCAACCTATCAGTTGACGAACGTTCAAGAAAACACGACCATCACCTACAACGTAACTGGTACAGATATCAACGGTTGTGTTTCCGATGCAGTCCAAAAATCTGTCACAGTGGCTACGAAACCAAACTTGGACGTTATGGCAGGCAAGACGACAGTTTGTCGCAACGAAAAAGTAACATTGACCATCACTTCTACAGAAACAGGAGAGAAGATTTTCACCCTGCCAAACGGAGAAACGAAGACAACAAACGAAACACAAATCACATTCGACACTACGCTCGCTATTGCGAAGACCTACACCTTTACTGTTACAGTAAAGAATGAAAGCGGATGTGAAAACACTGAGTCCGTAGACATCACAGTAAACGACATTCCGAAGGTAACCCTTACGAGTGCCGATGGAAAGAACAGCGTCTGTGAAGGTCAGAGCATCGACCTCGTTGCCACCCCATCCGACGCCTCCCTCTCTGCATTTGAATGGAAACATACAACAGAGACAGATAGTAAAACGGCATTCACACCAACAAATACAAATAAGACAGCGTCCGTAAGAGTGAAAGATGGAGAATGTTACTCAGACTGGGCAACCTACAACGTCAGCATTATTGCGAAGCCTACATTGTCTATCAATGGAGTAAGCGATGTTGACAAAGATGCAACGACGGCCAACGAATCCATCTGTAAAGGAAGTTCAGTAACCTTGACTGCGGCTGGTTCTGAAAGTGGAAATTACCAGTGGTTGGAAGGAACAACTGGCGTTGGAGGAGGTACAAACTACACACCAACTGTCAGCCAAAAAACGACGTTCGCGGTATTTGGTTCAAATGCAAGCGGATGTTACGACACGGCTTGGTATGTTGTAGACG
>CAVKBM010000016.1:0-31047 GCA_963654355.1 Bacteroidaceae bacterium
AAAGGCACTGTAGTTTTCTTAGAGTGTACTGTGAAGAACGACACAACAACTGTTACCTACACAAAAGAGGCATTGGTCGGCAAAAATGGAGACTACTCCGCCAACCTATTCATTCCAACAGGCAAGAAAGCTTCTGTTCGCGTCTACTCCAATTTCACAGCAGACGATTACGCTACAAAGTGGACATCCGCTGTCGGCTCTACGGTAGAGAAGAATTTCTTCGGAGAGAAAACCGTTTCTGTCGCTTATGGACAAACTGTCGTTTGTAGTTTCGTCGCCACAGCAGACGGAACAGTAGACGAAGCTTTCTTTGATAAATAATTCTCATAGCAAATTTCTAAAAAGAACTGAAATGAGAAAAATAACAATGATATGTGCCTTATTGTGCCTTGGTATGGGCGCAATGGCGCAAAATTCAAGTGACAACGGTTCTCAGAAGAGTTTTTCAAAACCTTCAGGTGGAGACTTTTCTATCGGTATCCGTTTCAACCCGATTGCCGCAAGCAAGGCAAGCGATATGGTGCAGACCGCCGCGGGCGATTTTGTTGGAAACACAATCAGAGACTTGGAGGATAAAGGGACTCATCCACACCAAATGTTCTTCTTGACACAAGATCCAATGGTTTCTATCCAAGGTAAATATATGTTGTCAAGTAAGATGTCATTACGCGCAAGCGTTGGTTTCGGTGGTGGTGTCTTCAATTATCGTGAATATGTACAGGACGACGCTGCGAAAGCAGTCAACGAATATTCGGAGGCGGTTGTGACTGATAAGATCCGAGCGACCTACACAAATGGAGGTGTGAGTCTCGGTGTTGAATTCAACACTACAGGGCGTCTTCGTTTTGTCGGCGGAGGTAGCCTCGTCTACGCATGGGGTGGAGGCGAAATCGAATATGAATACGGAAACAAGATGACAATAGAAAACCAAAATCCTACCGTGATGGACAAAGTCACAATGGATGAGTTTGACGGAACTGCTTCTATCAAGTCTGCTCGCCCTCTTGATGCCTACAACATCGGTGTGAGCCACGGTTTCGGGTTAAGCTTGGACATGGGTGTTGAATGGCTCTTTGTAGAACACGTCTCTCTCGGAGCAAGAGTCTCTTTGATTCCTATCATGTTTGCCGTTCAACCACAAACATACAGTGTCTATGAGGGTTACGACAGCGTTTTAAACAAAGTCGTAGAATACAACCAATTAATAAGTGAGGGAAGCTCGTACTTGCTCTACGGAACACAAAACATCAGCTTGTCGTTCTCTCTTAACTACTATTTTTAAAATAGTTATCGAAAGCGGATAAAATCACATTCTAAAGCCAATACAGAAATGAAAAGAATTACTTTTCTCTCACTTGTACTATTGTCTGTTTTTACGTTCGCATCTTGCAAGGATGACGATGAAGAGAATAACGTCACCAACGAGACCGAAATAATTGACGAAAAAGAAGACAAGTCGGATAAAACCGAAAACAAAAAGGAAGAAACCGACGAAAAAGAAACGGAAGAAACTGATGGGAAAGAGACTGAGGAGACAGACGGAAAAACAGAGGAAACAGAAACCAACAACAGTTCCATTTTCATCGTAACAGACGTTTTTAAAGTAACCGGTAAAGGCGTTATCGTCAGTGGAAATGTCATATCTGGCAATGTTAAAGTTGGTGATGTTATTTATATCTATACTGAAACAGGTAATGTCATAGAAGCTACTGCCAAACAATTAGCGTTATTTAACAAATCGCTTGACGAAATATCAGAAGGAGACTCTAACGCAGCTATTTTGTTAGACACTCTCACAGTGAGTGAGACTGCAATGGTTCCTGTAGGATCCGTGATAACGACATCGAAATCCTCTAAAATTGCGTCTGCCCATACCCTAATGGTTGATGTCAACTTCGAAGATTCTTATACAGACCTTCCGTCAAGTACGATGCAACTCTACAATGGTGGAAGTGATTATACAGTCGTCGTAAAAGGCATCTCATTGTCTACAAACGGATACGCACAACGATATACCTTGGAAGTGTACTCTTCCATTTCTGACTCGTATTTTGCACCAATATACAATGGTTGTGAAATTACTTTGAGAAAGGATGGAAGAAACTACGCCACGGGAATAGCGACAATAGTCAAATAGTATAATTGCTTCACCAATTAAGAGAAAGGGAGATTTTTGAAATCTCCCTTTCTTCATTATTTTGAGTGGCATCGTTTAAACATACCCCATCCATGAAAGCAGATAAGGGGTAAGTATCGAGGTCAAAATTCCATTCAGAATCAAGCCAAGGCTTGAAAAAGCCCCATAGCGTGTACTAATCTCTAAAGAAGCAGACGTTCCCACAGCATGCGCTGCCGTCCCCATTGAGATACCTTGCGCTATGGGATTCTTCACAAAACCTAACTGTAAAATCTTATACCCCAACATTGCACCTAAGATGCCAGTAATGACGACGACTGCCGCCGTTAGAGATGGTATTCCTCCCACCTGAGACGTTATTTCCATGGCAATAGGTGTAGTCACCGATTTAGGTGCTAATGAGATAATCACCTCCTTCGTTGCCCCTAATGTAGACGCCACAAAAACGACAGAAACGATCCCAACAACACATCCAGCCAACTGCGACAATAAAATCGGCATGGCTTGCTTCTTTATAGCCTCAAACTGCAAATACAACGGTACTCCCAATGCGACAACAGCAGGTTTCAACCAAAACTCTATATATCGTCCACCTTTCTCGTATGTTTCGAAGTCAATTCCGAAAATCTCCAAATAAACGATGATGACAGCAATCGTCAACAGAATAGGGTTGAGCAACACAGAACCTGTCTTCTTCTGCAACATCTTAAAAACATGATAGACACCAAACGTGATGGCTATCAAAAAAAACTCATTTCTTAGAAAATCCATTGAACTTCCTTGCTAACTGATGAACCCAACCTGTTATCACTAGCACCATCACCGTACTCACAATAGTAGCGACAAGTATCGGTAGCACCTGCGCCTTTATTATGTCAAAGTACAACATAATCGCCACACCAGGCGGAATGAAGAAAAACGCCAAATTCGATGTCAGAAAATCAGCAATGCCTTTCACCCACTCTAACTTAACAATGCCTGCCTTGAGCAACGCCGTCAACGTAAGTAGTCCAATAACACTTGATGGAAGACTGACTCCAGTCAAGTAAACGACCAACTCTCCAAAAGCCAAACACCCCAAAATAATAAAACATTGTAGTATTACACCTCTCATACATATTCAGGATTATGATGTCACATTTACACAATTTTCAAATCAAGTATAAAAAAAGGAGAACAGCCTTAGACCATTCTCCGTTTATCCTTTCAGGCTTCAATTCTTATTTTTCTAAGAATCGTTTGTTCAAAAAAACATACAAAATGACTCCCACCACCATCAAGAAACCTGAGGTTAACAACGCTGAATTTGAACTAAACGCACCGAAATAATACATCATAAGGATGGCTGCGCCTATAATGACAACAAACACACCCAAATATCTCATAAAACTGCCCATATTCTATGTATTTTTTTATTACTATTTTCTCGATACAATCATCTACAAAGAACGGATATTTTTTCCGTTTAAAAAAATTTTAATGGCTAAAATCGCTGTTTTTTCTTTATCAGATGAGGGCTACACAAAATATTCTAAATTACTTACCTCTCCACAATTTCGTGCCACGGATATTTTATCTTCGTCCATATCTGTCGCTATGATATGCAAACGCTTCTTCACCAAAGCCGCTAATAACGCTTTCTCGCCATAACCACAGTCTTTCATAGTGATTTCACCCTCTTCAGGCAAACCGTCCACCCACTCAAGTGTCGATTGTGAATAAAGGCTTTTCTTTACCGCTTTGGCAACCTCCGCCCCCTTGTAGAGATATTGATGGTAAACATAATCCTGGAAATATGACGCCGTCTCTATTTCACCACAGATTTGATCATATTGCTGAATGTAATACTTATGCACTGCTTGACTTGACTTGCGTGGGTCTTTCCCCTTTATCATTTCATTTTCAGCCGTAATAGGAGGCAGAATTCTCACATCTATGCGTCCTTTTCTCAGCAAAAACTCTTTCTTCGGGAAAACATGATTGATTCCATGAATCAATATCGGAACGACATCTACATTAAATTTTTGCGCAAGATAAAACGCACCTTGATGGAATCGTAGTATCTTCCCAGTTTCCGATCGCGTACCCTCCGGGAAAACCAATATTGAATACCCTCTATCAATAGCCGACTGTAAAGTTTCAAGGCTATCTTCTATACCGTTACTAATCGGATAATACTCGGCAAAACGGATAATATTACCATAGAATGGACAATTCCACACCCATTTGTTCGTGAGGCATATAATTTTCGGATTGAGCAACAACGTGTACATCAAATCAAGATGCGACTGATGATTGCAAATCAAGATAGATGGCTTCTTGAAATTATAGTCTCCTAAATTCTCAACATGATATTCTACACCTGGCAACCACTGCGCAAATTTTCTGAAAATCCACGAAATCATCCGATGGAAACGCATTTTATTTGATTCACTTTTCCCTCCTATCACCAACAATGCAAAACCAACCACCGTATAAATCAAACTGAAAAAAACAAAAACAATAAAACTTACTACCGTCTTCACTAAATTACAGAGTGTTATCGGCATAATGCGTTTTTCGTTTCCTCTTTTCGTCAACCATTTGAAAAGTAACGGAGGAAACAAATAGGTCATCAAAATAACGGTACTCATTCCCACAATCGTAACCTCAGCTAACGATTTCAACGCAGGATGTTTGGCAAAAATTAATGCTCCAATACCAATAAACATAATAAGAGAAGAAAGGGCAACAGACCGCTTATACGATACCAAAACTCTCTTTTTGTGAGCATATTCATACATTAATCCCTCTGTAACAAAAATCGTGTAGTCATCTCCTTGTCCAAAGATAAACGTTGCCAAGATAATATTCACAATGTTGAATTGAATGCCAAACAAATCCATCAAACCTAAAATCCAAAGCCAGGCTACAGTCAATGGCACCATGGCAATAAGCGTCAATTCAATTCTTCCAAAAGAGAACCAAAGAAAGAAAAAGACGATGAAAGCACAGACAAACAACACTAAATTAAAGTCGGTTGACAACACCTCTAACATCTCATCAAATAAAAACTTGTCATCGAATGAGTAAGCTTCTGGCGTGAGCTGATTAAGAGCTTTTTGCAACGACTCTGTTCTTTCTTTTTCGCAACTCAAAGTCGTATAGATCAAACACTTTTCATCCGTATCTGATATGTATAAATTAGTCAATGCATTTTCCATCACCGAAAAATCAGGCGTTACCTTATCATCCGCTTCAGTGTCTATTTCCTTTATGAAAGCAGAGAAAAATTCCTGTGGGAAACCCATCTCTGCGCCCAATGTTATCATCAAGGAAGTCGCCTTCCCCTTGTTTTCCAACCAATAATGATTCCATTTCTCTATTCGTTCTTTTTGTAATTTTCGGGATGGAGAGAAACAAGATATACCAGACACACGCTTCACATTATATCTTTCACATATTGAGTCAAGCGATTGCTTTACATATTCATACTTTTGCAAAGTCTCCTCCTTGTTCGCTCCTTCGCATACGAAATAAGTTTTTTGCAAGGTGTCATTTGTCTGTTCAATGAGTTTATGCAATTCTGACCTTTGCGAATCCGTCATATAGTTAATCTTATGCAAATCGGCGTCAAACGAGGTTCGCATACTGAAAATCGCCAATGGAATCGTAAGAATAACAACTGCCAAAACGATATATTTATTTTCTTCTAACGAGAAGTTGGCAAACTTTGTCAAGAGTTTTTCTTCTGCGATAGGATGTTTAAAGAGACTTTTTCTGAAAAGATGCGGCATAAACACCAACACGAAAATGATCGTCCCAACAAGTAAAACAGCAGCGAAAACACCCATATCCTCCATCGCCGTCGAATTGATGAAGGTGATACTAAGGAAAGCTCCCACCGTCGTTATATTTCCAATGACAAGCGGCGATGCGATCTCTTTTATTGTCTCCTCTCTTGTTTTACCTTCTCTCAAATGAGCCAAGAAATGCAACGGATAATTAGCGGCTATTCCAACTATGATAGAACCAATACCTACTGCAATGATTGAAATACTTTCACGACAGACAGACAGCAACGCTAACGCCATTAAAGCACCAAAAACAATTGAGAATAGCAACAGCATAATAGAGCGTATATCTCTGAAGAAATAAAGCAGTAGCGCGACTATCAACGACAAAGCCAAAATAGAGGTTACAATCGTATCCGTTTTTATTTGTTCTGCATTCCCTATTGAAATATCTGACGCCCCGATATGACTAATTTTGCACAATCTATTTTTTTCAACAGATTGGGCTGTTTTATCAATGGTGGATACCCACTGTTTATTGAGCATTGTCTCACTTGACGGCACGAGGGATGTCAATGCGACGATGGCTTCCCTGCCCTCTTTATCAAACACATAGCCGTTATATTGTTGGAAAGTATTTTCCTGATATGCTTTCTGTAGATTCTTTAAAATCGATGCTGAAATATGCAAAGGATCGTTTACCAACATATTTTGCAACATTCCCCCTGTTGGTGAATAGAGCAAATCACGCGTCCAAGTCAATTCATTTTTTAAACGTGCTGTATCGGAAAACAGAGTGTCCAATCGTGCATAATCCTTTTCTTCCATAAAATATGATAGATTTTCCACGATGAAATCGGACATTCTTGATATATCATCCGACGACACTTTATAGAAAATATCATTTGTCAGATGAGTCGTATCATTCTCTTTCAATTGTGCAACAAATTGGTCTACACACGCACAAAGCATATCCTTGTCGCATTTCGCACTATCTTTTGACGAAAAAAAAACGACAATTTTATTGGTGGTGTTCAAATGCTGATAAGCATAAATAATGCGATCTGTCTTTTCACTCTTTGGCAGAAACGCACCAATATCTTCCGAGAATCTTGCACATTTAAAAACAGCGACGAACATAACAGCAAAACACGCAAACAAAATCAACTTTGTCTTGGCTGATGAACTTTCAAAGTTTCTATAGATCTTCAAAAGGGATTCCTTCATTTTATCATTTTTTTATTTTCTTAACCACCCATCTTATCGCCATTGACGGATACCCATAAACAATTGCGAGAAAGCAAAGGAAAGTATTCAGCACACTTATTCGGAAGAAATCTTTGCCCGGACGAAAATGAGACACTCGTTCCTCTTTAGGTGGGTAATAAACATGTATTGAAACAGGTTTCAATGGTACTAATCTCCAAGCGCATCTCACTAAAAGTTCTAACTCTGCTTCATATCTTTTGTTAAATGGCGTGATGAAACCGATACTTTTTAAGGGATAAAGCCGATACCCAGTTTGCGTGTCGGGTAGTTTTTGTAAAGTCTGGACATGAAACCAGAAATTTGAAAATCTATTGGCAAAATTATTGCCTGACGGCATATTGGGATTGTTGAAAGACCGACTTCCTATAATAAACGCATTAGAGCTTTCCTTATGAGCCTCAACGAAAAGCGACAAATCAGAAAACTTATGCTGACCATCTGAATCTAACGTGATAACACTCTCTATTCCTAAACTTTTTGCTTTTATGAAACCTTCTTTCAGCGCGTTTCCTTTTCCTTTGTTCGAAGTATAAGAAACCAACTGTAGTTTTTCTTTCCAACGAGATAATATTTCTTCCGTTTGATCTGTAGACCCATCATTCACTAAGATTACTGTATTACAGTAGCGCGTAGCCTCTTCTATAACAGACTCAAGTGTCTTTACATTGTTGTAAGTAGGAATAAGCAACGCAATCTTATTTTCTTTCAAATAGGTTTTGATCTCTTCTACCGTCATAGAATAACTCAAATTGCTCATTGTTCTACAAAAATAAGTTTTGCCTTACAATGTGTCCTCTCTTCAGAGGTGACACTTGCATTGACCAACCATTTGCCTTCTGTCTCTGTCATCTTCAAAGACAATCTATATTTCTCGTTGACTTTGGGGAAGACCGGACAAATAAATTTCATCAACGACACATTTGAAATTCTCATCTTCCTTTTTAAACCATCCTCAACTGCCCGAACAATAATATCAGACAAACAAGAGCCTGGAAGAATAGGATATGTCGGGAAATGAGCAGCGAAAAGCGGATGTTCAGGTTCTAACACGAACGAATATGCACCCTCCATTTTATCAAGATGAAAGAATGATGAATTTTCCATTTAATTTTTATTTAATCATGAAATAAGACCCTATCATTATAAAAAAAACGCCAATCCACCGAGAAAATGGGATGGTTTCATGTAAGATAAAGATGCCTAACAACATACCGAAAACATAACTTAAACTAGTTAGAGGATAGGCTATCGACAAAGGATAATGTTTCAAAATATACATCCATAAAAGTGTCGCCGACCCCATGGTAAGTCCGACTAAAGGCCACCACCAGTTAGTGAGTTGCTCACATATCTGACTCCATGTCCAAGAAAAATTCTCAGCTCTCTGTACCGCCTGCTTCAAGCACAACTGTCCAGAGGACAGTAGAAGAGACTGAATTGCAGATAGAACAAGAAGTTTTATCATTCTTTGAGAAGCGTTAATGAATATTCTGTCTTATTATACTGGTTAACCACCAACAACGACCGTGGTTTTTCAATCGTCATGCACTCAGTTGTAAGAAATGAAGGCACATATCCTCGACATAAACATTGTGCCGCTACATATACTCCCATTGCCGACATAGTAAACGAATCACCAAAGAGATGTTTGTAAAGGATTATCTTCCCATTCAAACCTAGCACATTCAGAATCCTATCATACTCCTCTCCATTCTCTTTATCTCCGTTTTTTCCAACCACAACTCCGTCAATTTCTTCCCTTTTCACACCACCTCGTTCAAGCAATAGTGCTAAATCGGAACGAAGGGTTTCATCCGTTGGCAAATGCCTTATGCGAATGTCGACCACCTCACAAATTGTATGACTTGATCTTCTATCACGCAGCAACAAGCTCACGGAATTTTCTCCTGAAAATGTTCCTGCACTCCTATTTTGCGTATAGTCTTCTATCGTTGGAATCTCTCTTTTCCATTGTCCTATTTGTCGGTACATTTCAAAATAGGCATCCGTCATCTCATCAACTCCATTCACAAGGGCAGAATGGATTTTGCCACATTCCATCTGAACGATTGCATCCAACAATGCAGAATCGAACGAGGTTCCACAATGAGAATAGGTCGTGTTATAGCCGTGACATTTCAATGCAATAGCGACCTGCGAACCGACCGTATTATGAGTGGAGTGAATAAAATTAGTAGGCGATAGGTTTTGCTCATTGTCGTCAATCATTGCGTTCAAGAATTTCTCAGTACTACCGATGCAACCTAACCCTGTACCCGTCAACACCGCATCTGGAACAACATCTCCTGCCTCTCGAACACACGAAAGTGCCGATGAAATTGAACATTTCAACAAAACTCCCATCCTTCTTGAGACATTCGGAGATATGAAAGGTTTGAAATCGGGAGTTACAAAACGACTATGGAGAAATCCAGGCCACTGAGGATTCGACAACCATTCCTCACAAAGAGGCTTCTGGTTGGAAATTTGTTTCGCACTATCTAAATAAAAACCCATAGTCTATTTTATCGTTGTTATTACAAAAACTTTGCTATCAATTCAAACCTACTTATCAGTGTATCTTGAGAAAATACAAGTGGTGTCATTGCCACCAAAACCAAACGAATTAGACATCACATGCATAAGATCGGCTTTTCGGCATTTCCGTTCAGGACACAAACCCGTCTCCTCGATTGGATTTTCAAACTCTATGTTACCAGGAATGAAACCATATTGAAGAGCAAGAATAGAAAACACCGCTTCCAAACCTCCCGCCGCACTTGTGGTATGACCTGTGTATGATTTTGTCGATGAAAACGGTGGTATTTGTTTTCCAAATATCTTCTTTAATGCAATACTCTCGTGCAAATCATTATCTTTCGTTCCTGTTCCATGAGCATTGATGTAACTAATATCTGATGGGGAGAGTCCTGCTTCATCTAAAGCCCGCTTAATAGCCATACATTCTCCCACGCTCTCAGGCGAAGTGGCTGTTTGATGATACGCATCACATTGGTTTGCGTAGCCTGTCAACTCACAGATAATCTCCGCACCTCGCTCTTTCGCCACATCTTCTCGCTCAAGAACAAGATACGCCGCACCTTCACCCAAATTCAAACCAGCATTATCTCTATCAAACGGACGACAAGGCTGATGCTCTAAAATCAGCAACGAGTTGAAACCGTTCAAATGGAATTTACTAATAGACTCAGAACCTCCGACAATCGCAGCTTTTACGCGTCCACTCTTGATGAGTTCTGCGCCCAAAACAATCGAATTAGCGGCAGATGAGCATGCGGTGGATATGGTAGTTACAAAATCAAAATGACCAAAAACACGACTCGCATAATCGGTTCCGTAACCACAATCATGCGCCTTTATGTATTCCGTATGTTTTCCTTCAAAAAAATCTCTATAATACCGTTCACTCTTTTCCATTCCACCTACTGTCGTTCCACTGATGAAAGCAGTCGGAACAGCATCTGTAAGTCCCGATTTTTTTATGGCTTCTTTCAATGCGATAATCGCCAGAAGTGGATTGCGTGTAACCAATGCATCTGAAGAGACCCCCGCCAATTTACGCAATTGAAACTCGTCCATCTTAATCTCCCCACAAGGAAGTTCCTTATGGCACGTGTCAAGATAGTCAACCGTACCGATTGCCTTCCGTCCTTCTAAAAGCGCATTTTTATTGGCTTCAACGCCAACGCCCAAAGAAGAGATAATCCCATAACCAGTAACTACGATTCTATCAAGCATTCTCTTATTTCGTTCTGTTCTTTGTGATATAGTCAGCCATCACATGAATAGACCTAAAGATATCCTTTCCTTCTTGCGCATTTTTAAGTTTGATTCCATAGTTCTTTTCTAGCAAGACGATCAACTCCAATGCGTCTATAGAGTCTAAACCTAAGCCTTCTCCAAACAAAGGTGCGTTTTCATCAATGTCAGCAGGAGTCATTTCTTCCAAATTCAACACTTCAATAAGTTCTTTCTTTAACTCAAGTATAAGTTCGTCCATTTTATAGATTTTCGTTTTTTCGTTTTTTCGTTTTTTATGCTATCTCTACAAAAATAGAAAAATTATTTGCTTTCACTCGTAGAGAATACTAATCAATAGTATTTTTCCACATTCTCTTTTGTCCACAAACCGATGTTCTCACTTTCCTCTTCTGTTGAAACATGAAACAATAATGTGTCGCATACTCCGTCTAAATAGTTCACCCAACCTATCAGAAGATTGTTGATTTGTTTTTCTGGCAACAAACCCGTCAACCCCACATGATAAATCTCGTCCGCATCGAATTTTGGAAGAATATAAGAACAACTTTCGCCTTTCAATCTATGACGGATAGCGATTTCCCCCGTTACGATATTTGCTAACGTATAGACGAAAACAGACGGACTAGGAAAATAGTTATCTGCATCTTTTATAGTCTCCTGATAGGCTTTATCATTATCCAGCGACGAGCATTTATTGAAAACAATAACCGACCAATCTGGGTGACCATCTTCTTCAACTTGCATGTCACTCGCTCGCACAGCAAACTCTGCGGCTAATAAACCCGTTTTGCAAAGATTATCCATTTTGAAAAACTTCGGATATTGAATACCCAAATGACGATAAATACTAGTCAACCAACCTTCATTTCGCGTAATCAAAATCTCTTTTTGATTAATTTTCACACTATCAGAGGTAATTCTTACCACCGTCTTTATACAAGGAGCTTTGCTCATTTTTCAAACTCAATAACAATGACTTTATATCCTAATGCAGAAAATATACTACGGAACTGGTTCTCTGCATTTTCTTTTGCCGCACCTAAATTTTCCTCGGTCAAAGCGTCTAATTTCATCTTTTTTTTAGCACATTGATACATTCCTTCTTTCAACGTAGCAGATACCTTTCCTGACTCATAGAAAACTCGTGTTTTCGTATCGTCAATGATATTCTTATCTAACAAACTAATTTTAGGCAATTGGACTTCTGCAGTATCTCCATGACAATTCAACCAACTTTTTTTTACGTTTTTCATATCAATGCCTAAACGAGCAGTCCCAGTATAAATACGAGTTGACTGTGTGTTTGAGAAACTTTTCTTCAAAGCCGTGTCTACCACTTCCTCCAACTGCACTGTGAGGAACTCCCATTCTGCCACTTCCTGAATTGAAATTATCGTAGTAGGTGTTTCCTGAATCTTCTGTTCTTTCTCATCTTCCTTTCCTTTACAGTTATGCATAATAAGATAGAGAACCAGACAAACAGCCAAAAGTATCCAAAACAAAGGTGTCTTCATCATCTCCACAGTGAGTTGCGTAGATCCCTTTGCACTTTTTCTTGTCTTTGTTGATGTATTATTCTTCTTTGTCGCCATATCCTCTAATTTTCAATCTTTATTAGTTCTTCTTCGGCAGTGATATCAAACCATGAATGGTTTGCTCCGACCTCTTGTTTTCTTCGATTTTATCGGGAAATTTCAGTGTAATATTAGAAGGTTTATATCCTGCTGCCTCTAAAATAGGCAGCAAAACATTATATGCTGAAACCCGACTCTTATCTATGATGTCACTTTCTGCCATACTTTGCAATATACTCGCCCTACCTTGTTGAATAAAAGACTCTTTCTCCTCCGATGTAAAATCCGATCTATTCCACGAAACGAACGCCTTCTCGTTTTCATAATCTATCTTTGAAGAAGTCATTTCTATGTTAGGTTGCGGCAAAACAATTGTTATCCGCTCTCCATCAATTTTGACGTTTTCATCAGAGAATTTAGAAAAATCAATGTAGGCTTTAACAACCGCATCTATAGGAATTAAGATTTTACGATCTCCTGGAATCGGAATAGAAAACTCTTCATTGAAGATTGAACCTTTCAAGGCATTGGCATCTTCGTATGTCAAAATCTTATGCACATTATACTGCGTAGTATATAGTTTTGAGCAGCTTGAGATCTTCTGCGTCAACGTCGGTTGTTCTTGTGATGTTACACCCTCTTTGCCGCCATTGTTACAACTAATCAACAAGATAACAAACGACAAAAAAGCCAATATGACACTTTGTAATTTTTTCATATAAACCTCATTCTTTCTATTTATCAAGTATTTTATCCATAGACGATAGCAGCATTGCTTCCTCCAAATCCAGAAATGATTTTCAAAAAGGAGTCTCCCTTAGTTGAACCTAAAAGTTCGTGAGTCACTGCAATCTTTTTAACCGTACCCTCCTCATCAAATCCGTATGTGGGCAGAATCATTTTCTCTTGTAAGGCATAACCTGACAAAATACATTCCAACACGCCTGCCGCACCTAACGTGTGTCCGAAATATCCCTTCAAACTATTCGTCGGAATATTTTGAAATCCACTTCGGAATATTGCCCAGGATTCCATATCGTCATTATAGAGAGTGGCTGTACCATGAGCATTAATGAACGAAAGCGTTCTTCCTTCAACATTCTTATTTCTTAGAGCAGACTGGATGGAGAGAAACAGTCCTTCACCTGTTCGCGAGGGTCCAGATATATGATTAGCATCATTTCGATTGCCTGTTCCCAAAATTGACAAACAACCATCAATCGGGTATTCAGATTTTTCCAAAACAATCGTAGCCGCCGCCTCACCCAAATTCAGTCCACAACGAGTTTTATCAAACGGCTTGCAACGTTGCGGAGACAACGCCTTAAACGACTGAAAACCAGAGATTATAAACTTACTCAACACCTCAGCACCAACGACTACGGCATACTTGTATTTATCACTTCTTTTTAATTTCTCATCGGCATAGATTTGTGCAACCACTCCCGAAGTACATGCGTTACTTACCACCACCACTCTATTAGGATTGCCGAAAAATTCACCTATCAACTGGGCTGAAACGCTCATATCAACCCTATTGCTATCAAATCCATCCGCATCCTCCAACAAATCAATATTCCCTTTCGTCGTTGAAAGCACAAAAAAAAGATCTGATCGGCTTGGGTCTATATTCAACTCTTCCAATGCGTAAAATGCCGATAAAATCGCTGTTTTTTCAAAATAGGTGTAACGCATTTCTTTTCTTTTTACAGATGAAAATAACGCTTCAACGAGACCACGATCTAACAGCGAACCAAAGAAAGGTTCTGGCAAACCGAATAAATGATCGTGTAATTTTGCTTTACTATCCCCTCGCTTTATCGCCTCATAAACATTCTTCGAGGTTTGTCCCAAGGGAGATATAATATTATCTCCAATCTTATATGAACGATATTCTGACATTTTACACTTAATTTCTTAATTAATTTCAGAAAGGAGAATCGGACAAAACAACTTGCAATTCACCTTTTGCTATGACTTCGTCATTCACTTTTGCTACCACATTGTACGAACTCATATTATCAAAGACGAATATTTCCTCTGCCTCGGTTAACAATGTTTCTCCAACATACACCTTCCTGCAAATTTCACACTGTTTCACCGCAGCCACTAATCCTATGTTGATTTTATCGCTCTTCCGTATATGAATCTCCACGAAACCAATATGGGCAGCACACGTTTGTGCCAGATTTTCCAACAATCCACCTTCCGACAACCTGCCATCAGTCACCGTTACACAATCTTGAGAAACCTTGAATTTAGTTACACATTTTTTTTCACTTCCAACGCAAATTTCATCTACTAAAATGAACGGACGTTGTTGTGGTAAATATCGGTTAATTGGAAGAATTTTTATGGATTTCATCAAAACTTTCTTATCTAATCTTTTTCTTACAAGCAATCAAACTATGTCCTTGCCCTAGCCCATCATGAACCTTCTCTATTTCCAATCCAGCATTTCCTATGCAACGAAACAAGTCTTCAGAATAGAACATCTTGCTATTTCCATTTGCCATCGCCGTAAAATAGATGCTCGTTTGCGCCAAACAATATGAAGCAGTCTCAAACCGTTGACGATCCCATAATGTCTCCATTATATAAAGACGAGCCTTTTCATCCATGCTTTCAGCAGCACGCGTGAGAATACTCTCCACCTCTTCTTCACTGAAACAATCCAAGAACTGGCTCATCCATATTAAATCAAAACCCTTAGGAAAAGTCGTTTTAGAATCTAACAGGTTGCCAGAAACACCATGAATCCGTTCTCTCCCTTCAACATCTTTAATCGCCGTTTTCATCAACTCCAACTGCTGAGGAAGATCCATAATAGAAACCTCCACGTCTTTTTTGAACTTGACGCACTCTATCGCAAACCTACCCGTGTTTCCACCCACATCCAACAATGTTTTCGCATTATTTTCAAAAAGTATATTTAAAGCTTGGTTGAACGAACAGTCAGAATAGTAATGGTCAAAGCCAAACCAACTTTTCTGTGCATCCGCAGGCAAACTTGACAACCCTTCATAAATCGTTGACCATTCGCCAAACACTTTCAACCCAGCAGGTTTTCCCTCCTTAATAGATTCCTCCAAATGGAACAAGCCCAAATAGTTGACATCATGATTGAAATTCAGATTAACCCTCGTCATCTCATTGTTCAATAAAAACCACCCTGTCTTGGAAATAAAGAACTTACCTTCTTTGAGAAGAACCGTTCCAATCGTGAGTGAAGACTCCAGCAGGCATTGTATGCCATAACGAGACAACCCAGACTTTTGTTCAATTTCATCAAACGAAAGTCCATTCTTATTCTCGTTCAACATCTTCAGAATTCCAAATTTCAACATTAATCGAGAAACTTGAAATACAACCGGACCAAATGCTATTTCCTCTGCTCTACGTTGTGCCTCAAGAGCAGAAAAACGCTCTTTCCCATAAAATTCTTTCTGTGGAGAATCCAACTTTATCTTCATACTCAATAGTAATAGTTTTTTTTACTCTTTATTATTTTTTGATTCATTCCAAAAAGGGAAGAAATTAAACCACTGCATTGGGTATTTTTTTAAGATTTTCTCCAACACATTCACAAAATCACAAGCCATTGACTCAGCCCTCTTGGTTGAATTAGGCAACTCAGGGTGCGAATCTATCAGTTGTTCGTAAACTTTGTAAGTCGTACCATGTTCCTTCATTATAAAAAGGGATACAACAGGAACATTCAACTGCGCAGCCAACCGGAATGTACCAATTGGGAAATCGGCCGTTCCATCCAACAAATCACAAGTTACACTCTTCGTGCTACCAAAGAGCCGATCGCTTGGTATCACAACAATCTCACCTCTCTCAATCACTTCCTTTATCGTAAAAAGGTGAGACATATCTGGCATCACGGGAATCAAGTTTATGTTGGAGGTCTCAAAAGCATCGTCTCTACGTTTTTGGAACGCTGCTCGCTCAGACATTGAGATGATGGCATTAATCCTCTTCTTTTGCACAGGATAACACAAACCAGATAGTTCCAAATTACCAACGTGTGCCCCCACAATAAAAAAACCTTTCTCCTCATTCATCATCGACGAGATACATTTGCTTTCTCCGACAATCTTGAATTGTTTTCTATTCCCTGCCAACAATGCGAATTTATCTAAAACCACTTGACCGAACAAGATATGATTCCGAAATGTTGACAAAGCCGCTTTCATCGGAGAAAAATGGTGTCTTCCCCTAAAATACAGGTACATTGTATGACGTCCTTTCTTCCCAATCAACAAATAAAACGGAATCGCCAGATACAAAATCGGATATAGCACACGAACGTTAGCAAAACTTAAAAACCAGAGCAAAAAGCACTGTCCAAACGCTCCACCTCCCGTTCTTCCATTCCACTCAGATTTACTCAATCCCTTACCATTCTGCCGAAATTTTTCCATCTACTACATTTCAGCATTAGGGGTTAACAAATCACGGATCTCACCAAAAGCACGTTCCAAATGACTCATTTCCTTTGAAAGGAAAACATAGAAATCATGCCATTGTTCCTTCTTATGAATATCCAAACCTGTCTGCACACGGTAGATGCGAGAAACGATTGTACCACAAGACTTCTCAAAATCGTGTTGCCAAATAGCATCTGCGAAATATTGGTCAAACACTACCCTGTATCTCCCCACAGTATCAAAAAGTTCTTCTCGACGACGTGGCTCATTGAACTCTAAAATCACATACGCACCATCACGAGTAGCATCAAACTTCAATTCTACACCTTTGATTTTCGTGTTATAGAGAATCCACTTCTTCTTGCGATACTTGAATCTTGGCAGATTCTCGCAAAAAGCATCAAATCCGTTCCAAAAATCTCGCTTTAATTGTTTTGCTTCCTCTCTTGTGTACATCGTAATGGGGTTTTGCGTGCAAAAGTAAAATTAAATTTGTCTATATGTGAGTAATTTAGAGTTTAATCCGATAAAAATTTCTAAATTCGCACGGCAGAATGGACACTCAGTCCCTATAACGTCATAATAATATATTGAATGGATAAAATTAGTTACGCATTGGGGCTTTCAATGGCATCAAACCTTCAAAATTCAGGGTTCAAAAATGTTGATTTAGAAAGCTTCATGAACGGAATGAACGCTGTTTTTCACCGTTTTCAACCTGAGATGAGTCTTGACGAGGCACATCAGATTTTAAGCCAACATTTCGCTAAGATGCAAGCGGAGGCGGACGAAGCCAACAAGGAAGCAGGGAAAAAATTCTTGGCAGACAATGCGAAAAAAGAAGGAATTAGAGTTACCTCAAGCGGTTTGCAATACGAAATTTTGACAGAGGGCAAAGGAGACAAGCCTAAGGAAACGGACACAGTTCGTTGCCATTACGAGGGAAGGTTGATTGATGGTAATGTCTTCGACAGTTCACTAAAAAGAAACCAACCTGCAGATTTCCCTGTCAATCAGGTAATTCCGGGATGGGTTGAAGCATTGCAACTGATGCCTGTTGGTTCAAAATGGAGATTATACATACCTTCTGATTTGGCATACGGAGAGCATGGAGCAGGAGACCTCATTGGTCCTAACATGACCTTAATCTTTGACGTTGAGCTTTTGGAAATTCTGAAATAATCAAAAACCGTTTGATCAAAATTATGCGAAGAGGTTTATTAATGTTGGCGACTTTGTCCGTCATATCTTTGAGTCCTTCTGCGCTGGCAAAATCATCAAAGAAAGCTGCTTCGGCACAGATGACGGAGAAGGACTCCGCCAGCTATGCTGTCGGCGTAGCGTACGGACAGAGCGTTCGTGAGAACTTACAACGTCTGCCAGGTGGTCCTTACAACGAGACATTTATAATGGAAGGACTGACAAAAGCGTTTAACAAGAACGACACTGCTTCAATGACGATTTTCCCTTCTCAAGCACAGGCGTTTTTCACCACATATTTGAAAAAGGTTCAAGAAGAAGCAGCCCAAAAAGCGCAAGCCGACGGCATCGCCTTCTTGGAATCTAACAAAACGAAGCCTGGGGTGATGACTACCAACAGCGGTCTACAGTATATGGTGCTGACTCAAGGGAAAAGCGAGGTAAGACCAAATACGACAGACAAAGTAAGGGTTCACTATCACGGAACATTGATTGATGGGACTGTTTTTGACAGTTCTATTGACAGAGGTCAACCTGTCGAGTTTGAGCTGAATCGAGTAATCAAAGGTTGGACAGAAGGATTGCAGTTGATGACTGTAGGATCAAAATTCCGTTTCTTTATACCTCAGGAGCTAGGTTACGGCGCACGTCAAGCTGGATCAATTCCTCCATATTCAACATTGATTTTTGATGTTGAGCTCTTAGATGTAGGCAAACCGACCACCGAACAAGAATCAAGCAATGGTCCGAAATTTCAATTTCCAACGTACCAAAAAAGCGGCAAATAGGACCATTATCAAAAGAAAATATATACAAAATATAAACGTAGAATAAAAATGAAGAAATTATCCCTAATGGCAGCGGCTATCGCTTCTGTCGGATTCATGGCCTCATGTGGCAGTGACATTGAAAACACAAAGGTAGTATCACACATCGACACTGCTTCATACGCTTTAGGCGTGAGCCAAGGTTCAATGCTCAGACAACAGCTTGAAACATTGCCAGGACAAAAAATCAATACTGATGCATTTCTAAAAGGATACATCGCAGCAATTAAGGGAGACTCTGCTAACATCACATTGACCGAAGAAGAGTGCATCAAAGTACTCCAAAAATACTTTGCAGAATTGGATTCTATCCGCCACGATGATATGGAGAAAGAAGCTATCCGAGCAAAGCTACAAGCAGATAGTGCGTTGGAAGCCAACAAAGCCCAAGAAGGTGTTGTTGTTACAGAAAGCGGTTTACAATACCGTGTTATCGCAGAGGGAACAGGAATTCAACCAACAATAGAAGACACCGTCGTTGTATTATACACAGGAAAAACGATTGACGGAAAGGTGTTTGATTCAACAGACCTCCGCGAAGGACAGCCTGCAACCTTCCCATTGAGAGGTAACATTCGCGGCTTTGCAGAAGGTGTTCAGCTGATGAAAGAAGGATCAAAATATGAGTTCTTGTTACCATCTGAGTTGGCATACGGAGAAAGAGGCGCTGGAGCAGAGATTAAACCTAATTCAGCATTGTTCTTTGAAGTTGAGTTGGTGAAAGTTCTTCCTGCTAAACAAGAAGCTCAGAAAAAGAAATAAGAGACAACAATAAATCGACAAAAGGGAGTAGCGATTGAAGCTACTCCCTTTTTGTCGATACAAGATAATAGAATAAAAAAACTTGACAATTTGACAAGAAAAAGTGTCATATCATAGAAAAACAATTTATATTTGTGTCAGATTGTAAACTTAAAATATGGATAAAATAGATGACTTAGACCGAGATATCTTGATGATTATAACCAAGAATGCTCGAATTCCATTTAAAGATGTAGCGGCTGAGTGTGGAGTGTCAAGAGCGGCCATCCATCAGCGGGTACAGCACTTATTTGATTTGGGAGTTATAATCGGGTCCGGATACCATGTCAACCCTAAAATTTTAGGCTACCAGACGTGTACCTACATAGGCATCAAGTTGGAAAAAGGTTCTATGTACACTGAGGTAGTGCCTGAGCTGGAGAAGATTCCAGAAATCGTAGAGTGCCACTTTACAACAGGTCCCTACACAATGATGATTAAACTCTACGCAAGAGACAACGAACACTTGATGCAACTATTAAATGGTAAGATTCAGAGCATCAAGGGCGTGTCTGCAACAGAAACGCTTATTTGTTTAGAGCAGAGCATAAAAAGAGAGTTGCCCATATCTCTCTAAAAAGATCACTCCGAGAAGGAGGTTATTCACATGTCCTTAAAAAGGTCTGTATCAAATTGATACAGACCTTTTTTCATACATTCAAAATCATAAATTAGTCATAAGAAAAAGAGTAGCAGGAATGCCCGCTACTCCACATTATACATTTCATCTACTGTGATAGTACATTTCTCACCGCTATCATTCGGTTTACTTGTAGCACTGCTTATGCCTGCTTGCGCTATCATAAGCAAACCCACTAAGATAGCGATCATCATGGCGATATTTCGCTTGACTCTCTGCATATCCCGAAAATTCTATTTTTTTGTGAATTTCAAATACGATTTTTCAACCTCAAGCAAGTAAACACCTGATTTCATCGCACTCGCATCAATTTCCACACCATTCTGAGTTTTACCTGTCTTAACAATGCCACCTCCTAAATTGTAGATTGTATAAACGAAATCGCCTTGTAGATCAGTTTGCAAAGAGAAGTTATCCCCTACTGGATTTGGGTAAACAGAGACAGAAGGTGAGGTCGCAAGAACCTTCTCATCGCCTAATCCAGAAATCTCAATCGTGGAGAAAACTATCTTATTAACCTTGCTAAGCGCATTTGAAGCGACACCAGATCCATCTCCCGTAGCATCAACAACGATATTATCGTCTGAAAAATACATCTTTCCACCGTCATACATTGTATATGTCTGTGTTCCTGTCGACAATTCCATAGTCACCTTAGTAGCAGTCTCTGCATTAGCCGACAACACAGCCAACATAGACATTGCACCTCCTAATATTTTCACTACTATCTTCTTACTTTTCATATCCATCAGATTTAAAAAGTTAATACTTTGTTTACTATACACTTTTTCTTTCTTGCATGGTAAAATTATTGATGGCAGAGAGTTAAAGGTACTTATTTCAATGAAAGAGATTTATTTCCGTCAGAATTGCTTCTTTTATCGTTTAGAGACGTTTTTAGTACGATATTTTTCAGCAAACGAAGAAAGAATTGCAAAGTGCCTCATAAAATATTTCAATGGACCTTTTACATCTGAACACAAGTATACTTTTGTCTTTGTCAAAGTAAAAAAAAATAATACCTTTGCCACACGATTGAATTATGTATAAAACGAATTATGTATCAAGTTACAGCTTCTATTGTTATATATAAGCCAGACATCAAGGAATTGTTGACAACAATCAGATCCTTTCTCTCAACTAAATTGGCTATCTTGCTTGTAATAATAGACAATTCACCCAATAAAGAGGCAGAAAAAGCCATTCCTAAAAATGACAAAATAGAATATCACTATATGGGAGAAAATATTGGTTTTGGCAAAGGTCATAACTATGCCATTCAACGGATTAAAGGTCTGACCCCATATCATTTAGTATTAAATCCGGACGTTGAATTTACGAATGGAGTTATAGAAACGTTAGTTGATTATTTGAAAAATCAGGCAAAAGCAGGAGTTGTTGCGCCAACCGTTTACGAACCCAACGAAGAAGGAGAAAAGGCAGACTCGTGTAGAGAATTGCCAAACCCTTTCACCTTAATTAACAGGAAGTTGAGACATTCATCCGCGAAAGATTTATATCTGAAACAAATAAGCGTCAAACCATTCTCTTCCCCTTGGATTTCTGGCTGCTTTATGCTTTTTAGAGTACAAGCACTTGAAGAAGTAGGACTTTTTGACGACCGCTATTTTATGTATTTTGAAGATGTCGATTTATCTCGTAGGATACACAGCAAAGGATGGGAAGTTGTGTGCGTGCCGACCGTTAGCATTAATCACATAGCACATCGAGAATCATCACGCTCAACAAAGTTACTGAAGACTCATTTAATATCCGCAATTAAATATTTTAATAAATGGGGGTGGTTCTTTGACAAGGAAAGAGACGCAATTAACAAAGAATGTGCAAAGAAATTCATCCAGTCTTCGCATAATTGAATCCTTTAAAATTCACCTATTACTCAACCAAATCAGATTGAAGATTATAATTGAATCAAACGGACAAGACTTAGTAGGATAAACCAACGGTAGCGAATTTTAAACCATAAGGACGTATGACGTTCTCCAATTCCACCATTAGTAATATTACGATCATGACGCCTATAATACATTAAAGTTTGATTTATAAATTTAAAGTTATAACATTTCAATGATACTAAACCAATCCAAAGGTCATGACCTACACCATACTTAGGGAAAGGTAAGACCTTTTCCAACACTTCTCTTTTGAACGCCATACAGCATCCATAAAACGCTGGCTTATAGATATTGTAAAGAATACTCTTCTTAAATTTTCTATATTTCGAAAAAAAAGATTTCTCAACAACATTCATCTCTGAATCAACAACCTCACTATCCGACATAACAACATCATACTTTCCCAACAGCTTACTCAGAACCTCTACCTTATTAGACTTCCAAACGTCATCTTGATCTGACAAGAAAATCAAGTCTCCCTTTGAATGTCTGATTGCATTTTCAAAATTGGAAGTTGTATAATCTATCGTAAATTTCCCACTACTCCTTGAATGTTCAAAAATCTTTATTCTATTGTCATTTAAGGATTTTATTATTTCTAAAGTGTTGTCTGTTGAACCATCATCTGACACAATTACTTCATCAGCTTCTTTTATTTGATTAAGAATTGACACCAACTGCTCCTTTATGTATTTTTCGCCATTATATGTCGCTATGCATACAGATATCATATTCTCTGATTTTATGTCTTCTGACCTTCTTTCCTTCGTTGCACTGATTCCTAAAATATTTAGATAAAGAGCAATATATGAATCAACACACTTCTCCCAACTAAAACTATTTGCCCTTTCGATTAGTTTTGCCACCTTTTCCTCTTTGTTAATTAAAAAATCAGCCAAACCAACGGAAGTTTTCTTTGCCATTTTCTCGGGGGACAAGTCATCATAGTAGTAGGCACACTCACCACCAACCTCTGGTAAAGAAGTTAAAGTAGATAAGAAAACAGGCTTACCAAAATGCATTGCCTCAATAGGCGGAAGCCCGAATCCTTCACACAAAGAGGGGAAAAGGAATGCTTTACAATGTCGATACAATTCTGCCTTATCCTCATTACCAACATGATTCAACATAATAACATTATCCAAATTCCACTGCTTCTTTTTCTCCTCCAAGTCTTTTGCGTAAGCTGTGTTAAGATTTCCGACTATGACTAATTTTTCATTCGGGAGATAACGCATCATTTCGACCAAAAAATGCGCATTTTTCTTTGGCATTAAACTTGAAATATGAAACAAATAGTCTTCATCCTTGAGATTAAATTTTTCAAAATCTCCATAAATCCCCGACAAATCAGTAACGCCATTGTAAATAACACATCCGTCCATTAAAGGTGAGAACACCGACTCAACGTCTGATTTTACAAAGTTGGATATATAAGAAACATCTGTACAGTCTTGTAGATACTTTTTAAATCTTCTCATATACCAATCCAACCTAGATCCTTTTTTCTCGTACATAAAATTTATGTCATGAACTGTCATCAAACTACGATGAGAAGATCGTACAAATTTTAATCGATTAAATTGGTGGATCAAATGAAAACAATCTGCTCTATAGAAATGCCGATAGTAAAACTTATACAACAAATTCGATTGAAATGTTTTATATTCAACACTTTCACCAAAACATCCTTTAAAATTCTTAGGGACAAGGAAAGTAAACTTAACACCATATTTTTCTCTCAAAAGTGTCGCTTTTTCAGAAATATGTAGCCCCAATTGATATGCAAACTCTCCCAAGCCAACATTTCTATTACTTATGTCAAATAAATAAAGCGTGATGTTTTTATTTTTCATTTTCATTTAATGGTTTCTATCTTTATAAGCAAATACGATGATCCGAACTAATATTAAAAAGCATATCTGCCCTGTTTGGCATCTCCTTCAAAATATGGCGCGTCAGTCTTTCATAATGAGAAATAAAACGATGCAAATCATCGTCACTCATCACACGAAGGTTTTCTTCTCCTGCAGTTTTCATCCTTAATTTCTTCTCCTGTAGTGCACGCCATTCGTACACTTTTTCAAAAGTTGGCACTTTCAGCATCACCAATAAATCAATCTTATCAAACAAGGGGCGATAAACGTCTTTCAGTTGATTATTAACATATCGACGCCACACGCAGTAGGGATCCTCATTTCGTTCTAAGTCATTGATAGGAGTGGTCAGCTCTGTTTCCTTCTGCTCTACCGCACCAACGAACCAACCATCAAAAAGTATCACATTGGGGCGACCTTCAAACCTATCCCATTGGTCAGCAGGATAAGGGTCATCAATGGCCTTGTCAAAACGAGGAATAACAGTTTCTGTTTTTGCAGTGGCATGGGAAAGTTGGTCTATCACCTCAGCACAAAATTTCACATTATGTGTTCCTGGAACACCTCTCGTAATCAACAAAGGATGAACTTCCTTTGCCAAGTGCTCTCTTTGCGCACGTGAAAGATAAAAATCATCAATACTAAAGCGAGCTACCTTCATTTGATATTGACACTCCAAAACCACCTGAAGAAGTTGACAGAAAGTTGACTTTCCAGCACCTTGCGCACCATTTATACCAATAACCTGCGTATTTTCACGCAAATTTAACCCCATCGTAATCAGTTTCGCCATTGGTATATATACGCGATCCAAATCTTCCATCAATACATCTCCAAGCATAAGCTCTCTTAGTTTACGCTTAAATGCAATACGTAATTCTTCTTCTTGGATTCCAGCCATAAAGCGATTTTAGTACGATTTGAAAATTTTTTGTAACAACATTCTTAGTTCGTCGGTTGGTTCTGCCCCTTTTGTCATTAAGAAATTCCCGTCCTTATCAATCAAGAAAAAACTTGGAATACTTTCTATGGCATACATTTTCTTGAGGGAATCTGAGTTTTCCGTATAAAAGAACCTCATTTTACCATTATACCTCTGAGCTAACTTAGAGACCCTTTCGGGCGTATCATAAAGTCCAACGTTAATAATCTCAATATCTTTTTTAAAGTCATTTTGGAAACGCAACAAAACCTCCACATCTTTTTGCGTTTGATTAATCATTGAATTTTCAAAATTGAGATATATAAACTTTCCAAAAAATTCGGACAATTTATATGTTTTTCCATCTATGTCAATCATAGAAAAATCGGGAACGGGCGACCCAATATACGACGCAGAGGCACTATTCAAAATATATGTCAGCATGTCTCTATTTCGCGGATTAGCAATACCCGAACCAATTTCTTGCAACATTTCAGTAACCTTAAACTGATCGAATTGTTCTTGATTGAGCAAATCATATAAAAATTTGATAGCTACCAACTCCCTCAAATCCTTATCTGTAATTTTGTAGCGATTTTTCAACACTGCAAAATACATCTTAACGTTTCCTTCTTCAATAATTCTTTGGAAGATCACATATTCTTCACGTTTTCCAACTAACTGAGAAATAAAATTTTCAAAAAGGTTGTTAAAGATATCCCAAAAAGCAGGATTCTCTTCATCAACACCTAAGTTATTCAGCCGAGAGATAATGCTGTCTTGATAGACTTGAGGAGTTGAGTTGAGAAGAAGAAGAAAACGATATTCCATAAACTTTGACTCGTAGTCATCTTCGTAGAGGTCATTGAAAATTTCCTTCATCTGTTTAATGGAAGCAAGTATAGAATCTACCTTCGCACCATACAATAGATGCTTCATAGAGTAAAAATCGAAAGCATCCTCAAATTCCATCAATTTATAATTGAGATCCGATGACTTGAGGCCCACGATTTCAGTTAGAATATCAGCAGGCTTAAAAAAAGGGTCCAATTTTTGAGCGAGTGTTCTCTCAGAATAAGAAGGAATTCTGACCTCATAGTTCTTATCAGGCTCGATGAAAAGAAAAGAATTTGCCGTTTCCATCGGAATAAAAACTTGCTGCGTTTTATCTATGTCAACCTTAAAATAAAATCTACCGATAGAATCAACGAGACAAGAATCTATGGTCTGTGTAAGACCAACAATTTCATCCAACTTCGATTCCAACTTCAACTGTTTACCTGCATACGACAATTCTACACCAGAAACGGTGGCAACCCTAGCTATACACGAAAAGGCATAAGCCAAAGAAAAAGTCAGTATAAGCAGTTTTCTCATTACAACAAAGTCTCAAAGCACAAATTTAAAATAATTGTATGAGATAAAGCAGATTTTTGAAGAGGGTATTTGCACCTTTCTTTATCTCACCTGATTCGCATATATCTCCAAAAACACCTTTTCAATCTCACTTCTTTCACCTTCCACCCCTATCGCACCCAAGCCTGTCTGCATATAATCAACAAATTCCTCCTTGTCTTCTTTCGTATAGAACTCATTGAAATTCACTGCGTTGTTCAATAAATCATGTGCTATAAAATTATTTTTGAATAGTTTATGATGCCCATTAATCCGCTCATCAATAATACGACCTAACTCTTCAAATCTCTCTTTTTTCCCCTTTCTATCACAATATTCCAACTCTTCACGAGTAATCGGCGAAGTTACCGACAGATGGATTTGTCCTTTCTTTTGTCTGATTCCCGTCAGAATGCTATTAAAATCCTCATTTTCGCTTTTCTCATAGCGCAAATGACGAGAGATATACAATTCCGCTGTTTTTAAGAAATCACATGGTTCATATTCGTATGAGATAGAAATCGGCGTGATATGTAATTCGTCCAAATTGTCAACAAAATCCTTTTCACTACTCAGCGAAAACATTTTCAGCACTCCTATTTCTGTTTGATCAATACCATTTTTGGTTCGGCCATTTCGTTGGGCAATCCACACAGACTCATCTTGCTCCGTTACAACATGTCGCATATAAGCGGAAACCTCTAATGAATTTCGATAAAAGTCGCGTGCATTTCCTCCTCTGATGATTCGAAACATCTTATTCAGCTTCCCTACATTTACCACCATATCACCCTTCATCAAGTTGCTGCCGAAAGTTATTTGGCAGGTGTCTATGCCATGTCGATAGAGCAGAACATCCAACAATGCCGCATCTAACATAATATCTCGATGATTAGCAATAAAGATATGCCGTGTTTTATTATCAATATTTTCAAACCCGTCGCTCGTCAAACCATCACTTGTCTTTTCAACAATCGCACAAATGGCCATCAGCATAACATGTTCCTGAAACTCTTTCACCGTTTTAATTTGTAACAGACTCCTCTTCACCACCTCAACATCTATTCCAGGTTGTAAATAATTGGCTACCAATGGGAAATAGACATCATTCACAATCGTCAAAATGGCTTGCGGAACTTCCTCATCACGATACGGGCGTAACGCATCAAAATCAAAACCTTTATCCATTAAATTTGCTTTCTATTATTAAAAATTAATCCTGATTCCTTAAATCCACAAACTTCATCGGTTTACGTTTGATTTCAGGAAGAACAATCTTCTGAATCTCGTCTATCTCTTTGAACACAACCTCGGGGGCTACTCTCAACCTTGCCCTAAATCTGTCTTTCATATCCTTAATCATCTCATCCTTAGGTTCCTTCACACCGATATAAGTCGTTACATGATCCATACCTATCTCGTTACTACTCACCTCTACATAGTAATTCACCACATAATCTGTATTGTCTAACACATCAAAGATAGAGGCGGGATAGAGAGTCGTACCCTTGAATTTAATCATTTGCTTCTTCCTCCCTATAATCGGGCTGATACGCATAGTGGTTCTTCCACAGCTACACTTCTCGTAATGGAACCGTGCAATATCTCCTGTTTTGAAGCGAAGCAATGGCATAGCCTCAACACCTAAAGTCGTCACTACCAATTCACCGGCTTCACCCTCTTTGACTGGTTGATTATTCTCGTCAAGCAACTCACAGATAATCAACTCGGGATGGTGATGCCCACCCTGACATGCAGAACACTCACAAAAAGATGTCCCCATCTCCGTAGAAGCGTATGTAGAATAGAGATCAATATTCCACTTCTCCTTGATTTTCTTTCCTAAAAGATTGAGACTGAAATCGTCGTTTCGAAGATTCTCACCAATGCAGACAGCCTTTTTTATGCTTGATTTTCGATAGTCAATACCATGTTCTTCTGCATATTTGACAATTCGCAAGATAAACGATGGGACGCAGATAATAGTGTCAGGATTCAATCGCTGAATAGTGTCCCATTGCAGTTCTGGAATACCATTACCTACACGAATTAAGCCACTACCTAACATACGGATGCCCAAGCAGTAGGCATAACCTGCCATAAATCGCTTATCCAAAGTAGTCATCAATTGATATACATCACCAGCCTTCCCTCCTGCAGTAACAAAAGAGATGGCTTCGTTATATGCCAAACGATCCAAATCTTTGTCCGTGCAAACAAACGTTGTTGGGTCGCTCAACGTACCCGAAGTGGTGATGTAATCTCTAATTTCGGAAGCAGGGACACAGATGAAATCCTTATTATACTTCTGCAAATCCTCCTTTGTGGTTACAGGAATTTGTACGAGATCTTCCAACGTTTGAATCTTGGAAATATCAATATTGTTTGCCTTGAACATTCGTTGGTAAAAAGGCGACTTTGTCTTGAGATACAACAAATGTTCTTTTAATTTTTTTTCTTGGAATGCTTTTATAACTTCACGAGGCTGAAACTCTATCTCTGGCTTGAAACTATTCATATTTTTTGTGTTTATTCGTATCTATCAATCTTATTATTTCAAAAAATCATTTTCCAACATCCATTTTTTTAAGATATTATACCACTGATTTGTCTCCTCACTTCTTGTTCGGATGAACCCGAAACCATGCCCACCACTATCTAATAGGTAAAATTCGGAACGAATATTTTGTTGAACTAACGCTTTATGCAAAAAAACGCTGTTTCGAAAATCTACCACATCATCGTCCTTACATGCCAACAAAAAAGCAGGAGGCATATCCGAAGGAACATGTTTTTCCAAAGAAAAGAAATCTTTTTCTTCCTCAGTGTATTTACCTCCGAAAAAATTTACAACTGATTTCTTATGCGCTATCGGCTCATCTGCAGAAACAACAGGATAGATCAGGCAGACAAAATCAGGGCGAATGGCATTATCACCAATATCTATACCCCTCTTCGCAAGATAATTCTGATGCAACTCCGCCCCTAAAGTCACCAAGTGGCCTCCCGCGGAAAAACCTATCGCCCCTACCTTCTCTATGCCCCATTCAGACGCATGTTCGCGAATTATCTGCATCGCACGTTGGAAATCCTCAATCATAGCGGGATGACGATTGCACCGAGAAGAAACACGATAGCGTAACACAACGGCTGTAACACCCCATGAAGCGAAAATCTCGGCCACTTCAGAGCCTTCATTATGCAAACCTAAATGATGATAACTTCCTCCTGGACAAATCAACATACATGTTTTCTGTCTTTCAACGCTGTCGTTCGGAAAGAATACTCGAAGCTCTGGGCAAATCTCTAATACGTTATGAGTCCTTTCCCACAACTTCACAGTAGTATAATCCTTTGCAAAAATTGATACAAAAGAGAAACAAGATAAAAACAGAACTATCAAAAGGCGAATTACACAACTCATCAACAGCAAGAATCAACGTGTTGCAACCAAACGAACAATCTCTATCAACATCTCTGTAGCCTTTTGCATAGAGGGGACTGGCACATACTCATAGCAACTATGGAAATTCTCACCACCAGAAAACAAATTAGGGCATGGTAAACCCTTGAACGAGAGGTTCGCCCCATCTGTTCCACCCCGAATAGGCTGAACTTTCGGCGTTACTCCAACATTTACAATTGCCTGTTTAGCAATGTCAACTACGAACATGACAGGTTTTATTTTCTCTATCATATTTCGGTACTGATCCTTTATGTTGATTTCTACTTCAGCTCCCTTGAACAAAGCGCAAACCTCATTGACCACGCGTTTTAAAGTCTCCTTCTTCTCCTCAAACTTCGACTCATCATGATCTCTTAGTATAAATTTCAGATAGGCATGCTCCACATCCCCTTCAAATGATGTTAGATGAATAAAGCCACCATACCCTTCTGTGTTTTCGGGAGTTTCATCTTGTGGCAGCGAAGAAACAATCTGCGAAGCCAGTCTTGAGGCATTCACCATTTTATTCTTCGCAGAACCAGGGTGAACATTTCTCCCATAAACATGGACTGTTGCAGATGCGGCGTTGAAATTCTCAAACTCCAACTCTCCAACCGCACCGCCATCAACTGTGTACGCCCACTCTGCGCCAAACATTTTCACATCTAAAAGGTCTGCTCCACGCCCAATTTCCTCGTCGGGAGTAAAAGCGATACGAATTGCTCCATGTTCAAGCTCAGGGTGTTGCAGGTAATATTCTGCCATTGTCATAATCTCAGCAATACCCGCCTTGTCATCTGCACCTAAAAGCGTGGTCCCATCAGTTACAATAAGTTCTTGCCCCTCATAGTTCTTCAATTCTGGAAACTGAGAAGCAGACAAAACCTTTCCACTCTCCGCACTTAACAAGATATCCTCACCTATATATTTTTCAATGCGTGCTTTTACATTATTTCCTGCCGCATCAGGACTAGTGTCTAAATGGGCGATAAAGCCTATTGTAGGTATTTTCTTTGTTGAAGTAGACGGAATGGTAGCAGTAAGATATCCGT
>CAVKBM010000017.1:0-12247 GCA_963654355.1 Bacteroidaceae bacterium
GTTGTGTACACACGCACACAAACGCCTCTTCTCTGAGGGCAAGCACCCAAAGCTGGTGACTTACTCTTGTCTTCCAGAGTCTTCCTTCCTTTTCTAACTAACTGTTGAATTGTAGGCATTTCGTTTTTGTTTTATTTGTAATTGTACTTTTAATTAGACACTATACTAATTGGAGGCAAAGTTAACACAATTATTTTTCTTCCACAAACTTTTCTTTTCTTTTTATTAACAAAGGGAAATGCCTCAACAAAGAAGCATTTTCACCTGTCTTTTTCCTTTTTACCTCTTCTTCTTACTGCCTTATTGTTAATAATAATATGTCGCTTTTTTCCTAACTTTGCCCGAAATATAATAGTCAGTATTATGTCAGAATTAGCAAACAAGTACAACCCAGCCGACGTAGAGTCTAAATGGTACCAATATTGGTTAGACAATGGGTTTTTCAAATCCACTCCTGATGGGAGGGAGCCCTACACTATCGTAATCCCCCCCCCTAATGTTACGGGTGTCCTTCACATGGGACACATGCTTAACAATACAATCCAGGACATCCTTGTGCGACGCGCCAGAATGCAAGGTAAGAACGCATGTTGGGTGCCTGGAACAGACCATGCGTCTATTGCAACAGAAGCAAAAGTGGTGAATAAACTCGCACAACAAGGAATTAAAAAGACCGACCTCACCCGCGAAGAGTTCCTTAAACACGCATGGGCATGGACTGAAGAACATGGAGGAATCATTCTTAAGCAATTGAGAAAATTAGGTGCCTCATGTGATTGGGATCGTACAGGATTCACGATGGATGAAACCCGAAGCAAAAGCGTCATCAAGGTTTTTGTAGATCTTTACAAAAAAGGACTCATCTATCGAGGCGTACGTATGGTGAACTGGGATCCTAAGGCTCTTACTGCACTTTCTGACGAAGAAGTCATCTATAAGGAGGAACATAGTAAACTCTACTACCTTAAATACTATGTGGTAGACGATAACAATCCGAACGAAGAGGCAAAAGAAGGAGAGGTCATTCACAAAGACGAGAAAGGACGCTATGCAGTAGTAGCAACAACACGTCCAGAAACGATTATGGGCGACACCGCCATGTGTATCAATCCCAAAGATGCAAAGAACACGTGGTTGAAAGGGAAGAAGGTAATGGTGCCTTTAGTGAACCGTGTAATTCCTGTCATCGAGGATGAATACGTTGATATTGAGTTTGGAACAGGATGTCTAAAAGTGACGCCGGCACACGATGTGAACGATTACATGCTTGGTGAAAAATACAATCTGAAGACGATTGACATTTTCAATGACAATGGGACAATCAGCGAAGCTGCTGGTATGTATGTCGGACAAGACCGATTCGAAGTCAGAAAGCAGATTGAGAAAGATTTGGATGCTACCAAGCTATTGGAGAAGACCGAAGCCTACACAAATAAAGTTGGTTATTCAGAGAGGACGAATGTTGTTATAGAACCAAAACTCTCAATGCAATGGTTCTTAAAGATGGAGCATCTCGCGAAGATAGCATTAGAGCCTGTAATGAAAGATGACATCAAATTCTATCCTCCAAAATACAAGAACACCTATCGTAACTGGTTAGAGAATATCAAGGATTGGTGCATCAGTCGCCAATTGTGGTGGGGTCATAGAATTCCTGCTTATTTTTTGCCAGAAGGAGGCTATGTGGTTGCCGAGACTGCAGAAGAAGCACTTCAATTGGCGAAAGAGAAGACAGGTAGAGAGTTATCTGCGTCAGACCTTAGACAAGATGAAGATTGTCTTGACACATGGTTCTCGTCATGGTTGTGGCCTATTTCACTTTTTGACGGAATTAACAATCCTGGAAATCCAGAAATTAAATACTACTACCCTACCAACGACTTGGTAACAGGACCAGACATTATCTTCTTCTGGGTTGCCCGTATGATTATGGCAGGATATGAGTATGAAGGAACGATGCCTTTCAAGAACGTTTACTTCACGGGTATTGTAAGAGATAAAATTGGACGTAAGATGTCTAAATCTCTTGGAAACTCACCCGATCCATTGGCGCTCATTGAGCAATATGGAGCGGATGGTGTCCGTATGGGAATGATGCTTTCTGCACCTGCAGGAAACGACATTCTATTTGACGAAGCACTTTGCGAACAAGGACGTAACTTCAACAATAAAATTTGGAATGCTTTCCGTTTAGTGAAAGGATGGCAAGTAGACGAAAAGTTAGATCAACCTGATTCCGCGCAAATCGCAACAAAGTGGTTCGGACATCAGTTGAACAAGACCATAGCTGAGGTAAACGACAACTTTGACAAATACCGTATCAGCGAAGCTCTCATGACCGTTTACAAACTCTTTTGGGACGAGTTTTCGTCTTGGTATTTGGAGATGGTGAAGCCTGCCTACCAACAGCCTATCGACAATAAGACTTACGAGCAGACGTTAAACTATTTCGAGGTATTGCTTCAGTTACTTCATCCATTCATGCCATTCATTACAGAAGAGCTTTACCAAGCGTTAAAGCCACGAAATGGGAAAGATAGCATTATGGTCAGTCTTCAACCGAAAGCCACAGAATACTGCGAAAAGAGCATTGCACGCATGGAGACTACAAAAGAAATCATTGCAGGCATCCGCAACATTCGTGCAGAGAAAGGTATCAGTCCACGCGAAGCATTTGAACTCCACTATAAGGGAGAATTAGACGAGAAAAACAATGCCATCATTATGAAGTTGGCAAATGTCAATAACATTTCAAAGACTGAGAATGCAGAGCAAGGAGCGTCGTCAACGTTTATGGTTGGGACCGTTGAAATTTCAATTCCATTAGGCAACAATGTCAATGTGGAAGAAGAAATCAAAAAAATGGAGGCGGAAATCTCCTACTTAGAAGGATTCCTCGTTTCGGTAAACAAGAAGTTAAGCAATGAGAAATTTGTTGCCAACGCGAAACCAGAAATCGTAGAAAATGAGCGGAAGAAAAAGTCTGACGCAGAAAGTAAAATTGCCACGCTTAAGGCAAATATTGCAAAGATGAAGTAACCAGGAAAAACGCGAAAAGGGAGTAAAATGTGAATTTTTATCCTAAGGAGAAAAAAGAGAGGACTCTGACGATTCAAAGTCCTCTCTTTTTTATTTATCTACAACAATTTTTAGAATCTCCAACCTAAAGAAAGAAGAACATCATGATTTTTCACATTTAGATTCCACTCAGGATCAATCTGTGGCAACATACTATAGAAAACCGTCTTTTGATTTCTAAAGACATATGCCAAATCACAATAGAAATGGTCGCCTTCGTAACCTAAACCAGCAGTGATATAGTGCGAACTCCTTGGTAAGGACAAAGAGCGAAAGATGTACATATTTTGTGCATAATCGTTAATATCGTTTGTCAAAGCAGATTGATAAGCATACCCGATTCGAAGCGCAAACTCTGGAATCACTTTTACCTCAGCTCCCAACCTGAGCAGATGAGTATTTTTGAAATCTTCCTTGATAACCGACTCTTCAGCTTCATATTTCTCATTATCCTTGCTCATACGCATTGCTTTATAATTCTCCATATCATATTGAACACCAATCAAAGCACGTTTGGCAATTATAAAACCAGCACTCACCTGCATTTTGAAAGGAGATCGCAAGTCATAGTTATAGTCTGCATAATCGATTTGAGGTTCGTTAGGATATTGATTGTTGTAGTCCATTTCAATAGAATAAGACTCATCAATGTTATAGAACGTCGGCGTATGGATGGAAAAACCTAAACGGAAGAAATCCGTTATCTTGGCCATAGCACCTAATTTGAAATTCACACCCACACCATCTGCTTGAAAATAATTATCAAGATAGAACTGATCATTATTATCATTATACGATGTCTCATCATATTTGTCTTTCACCGAATATTGAATGCTTGCGACACCCATACCTCCACCAACATAGACGCGATTACTGATGTTCACACCGTATGTGAAATCCCATTGCCCGACATGACCAGACTCTGTATAACGAGTAACCTTGTCTATATTGCTATTTTGGCTAAATTTTGACTCGTAATCGTAATTTCCATCTTCGTTCTGTACCTCCGAAAGCCCAACCAAATTAAGGTCTTTTGCATTTTCAAAGATGACATCGGGGGCTTGATTATCTACCATCCTATCCGACAAAGAGAAACCGCTGTTATTATTGTCAGAAACCGCCGTATACCTTGAAAAGTTACGCAGACGATTATAGGAAATTCCAAGAGAAGATGTAATATACCCCTTTTCACGATTCTTGTGATTACGGAAATTTATCACCAAGCCAAAATTAGCCAAAGTGACACCTACATTCTTATCATTATCGATATAGAGTTCAGGAGTAAATGTCAAATCAAATCTTTTATAGATACCAATTCCTGCAGGATTATCCTTCGTTGTAGAGACATTCCCTCCAAATGCGCCAAACGCTCCCGCCATCGCAGAGTAGCGAGCTGTCCCTAAAACGGGATTCGTATTGCAATAGGACAAAGCATCATACGCACTCTGCCCAAACATGATAGAAGACATCAGCAACGTCCCCACCAACAACAAACCTTTTTTCATATTTTCAACCTTATTCAAGCCAAAGCTTTATTCAACATAAATTAACGACGTCCACCGCCTCCAGATGATCGAACGCCCCCTCCTGAAAATCCACCGCTTCTCGAACTACCACTGCTGAATGAAGAGCGAGATCCGCTACCTCCTCCACTATATGAAGAACGAGAAGAAGAACCCGAACTTGACCTTACTCCCGAAGAAGGGGAAGAAGAACGTGTTCCTGAATTATAGTATGATCCACGAGAAGAACTGCCCGCAGACGAACGAACATTGTTATTACTACCACTTCGTACAGAAGAACTTTGCACGCTACCCGTACGAGTGCTACCTCCATAGTATGAAGAACGAGTACTTGATGAAGAGCCACTCGTTCTAACACCAGAATTGTAACTGCCACTTGACCTCAAGCCCGAGTTAGAAGGGCTGCGTTGCACCGTTGAATTTGACGAACGTACACTTGAAGACCTTCTTTCTCCAGAAAAATTAGAATCAGTCCTTGTCAGCGTACGAGAACTCGTTGATGCACGACCTGAATTCCGTCCAGACACGAACGAGCTCCTACCACTTGGACGCAAAGTAGAATGATGTGGCACAGGAGCAGGCTCAAAATGATGGTGTGGCACAGGATGGTACGCATATGAATGGCAACCCCAACCTCCCCAATGGTAAGGGTGGTAACCCCAATATCCATAGCTCCATGCCCAGTAAGGACGATCCCAATAAAAAGGATCATTCCAATATGGATCATAGAAAGGATCATAATAATAAGATGGATAGTAATATGGGCTTGATAGCACTATCGTTGTTGACGTAGTCCCTTCACCAAGCGAAACCGTCTCATTATCGTCAGACACCACATTGTAGTCCGTCCCGTGATATTTGTTCAGCCTTTGCGTGTAAGTGTAATCATCGTTGCTATCAGCATAGTAGACAGCCTCTGCTACCTCATCTTCTCCTTCCAACGGGTCTTCAACAACGATAGAACCATTGTCAAAAGAGACGTTCTGCTGCACTTTCGTCTTCAAGACTAAAGTCTTTTCCAAATCACCATCCTCATCTAAAACACGAATCGTGTCTGAAAAATAATCACCACCCTTTATTGTTGTATCAGTGATGAAAACCATATTATTAGAAGTCAACTCATACTTCTTCAAGTTCTTTGATTTCAGAACAATTGCATCTCTGCCAGTTTCCGACTTCGACGATGCAACCACCTCCTCCTTATCTGTTTTGTTTTTTCGACGAGATGAACGAGATTCGTCAGTACCATAGATGTCGTCATACGCAAACACATTAGCGACCGTCACCACTCCGAAGACCGTCACCATCATTATACGATATAAATTCATGCTTAGCATAACCGTTCCCTCCTATTAATCGACAAACTATTCAATAAATAATTTACCTTTGCAACCTACTGAAATAACGGAGTTTACAGGTTTTTATTCTGTATGAAACCACTCCTCCGATATTAAGAGTCATTGCCAAAGGTAATAAACAAATATCAATCAATAGGCTCTATTTCCTATTTCAAACAGATTTGGTCTGAAAAGTTAAGATTTTTTAATACTTCAAGAATAAATAAAGTTCACAATATGAAATACATAGAAGTTCTATTTTCACTTCCAAGAACAGAGTCTTTCGTCAAGGATCTATTAGCCAACGACCTTGCTTCCATCGGATTTGAAAGTTTCTCTGACACATCAGACGAAACATCAACAAGTTTTTCCGCATTTATTCCAGAGAAAAACTACAATAAAGGGAACATAGAAAAAACTTTAGAAAACTTTGACTTCGCTCAAGGCATTACATATTCCGCAACAGAGACTGAAGACAAAGATTGGAACGAAGAGTGGGAAAAAAATTGCTTTCAACCATTAATTATTTCCAATAACGACGGGACAAACGCACTCGTCGTACACGCTTCTTTCCATAAAAATGTTCCTTCAGCTCAACACAAAATTCTCATTGACCCCAAAATGGCTTTCGGAACAGGACATCATGCAACTACCTCGTTGATGGTGCATTATATCTTAGACAACGATTTCAAAGGTAAAACAGTACTTGATATGGGATGCGGGACCGCAATTCTTTCCATTCTCGCCGCACAAAAAGGTGCATCAAAAATCACCGCCATTGACATTGACGAATGGGCATACAACAATGCTATCGAGAATGCTCATCTAAATAACATCTCAAACATTGAAGTCCTTTGTGGAGATGCTTCTCTTCTCAAAGAAGAATCATTTAGCAAAAGCAACGATATTATCTTGGCAAATATCAACAGAAATATTTTGTTAAATGATCTCCACTCCTATATAAAAACGCTCAAAGATAACGGACTTCTCTTTATCAGCGGATTTTATAAAGCAGACATTCCTATCCTCGTCGCAACGTGCGAGAAATACGGAATGGAGTATGTCGAGACTCGTCAAGAAGGAGATTGGAGCGCCGTAAAACTGATAAAAACAGCGTACGAATAGGCAACAACATTTTTCATCTTGCATATTTGCAGAAAAATTCCTATTTTGGTAGACATAGTTTTTACTATTATGTGGCTATGCTACTCTATCTGTTTCATCTAAAATTTGCAAAATGATTATCACGAAAGAATTTGAACTTGCGGATAAAATTGTCCGATTGACCAACCGAAATCTTTTTCTCACGGGAAGGGCAGGTACAGGTAAAACCACATTCTTAAAAAAACTCAAACAAGAATGTCCCAAAAGAATGGTCGTGCTTGCTCCAACAGGTGTCGCCGCCATCAACGCAGGCGGAATGACTATCCACTCATTTTTTCAAATCAGTCCAGGACTCTTCATCCCCTCTGCCATTAAGAAAAAGGAAGTCTTTCAAATGCGAAAGGAGAAACTCAACATCATCAAGACCATAGATCTTTTGGTAATCGACGAGATTAGTATGGTGAGAGCGGATCTTTTGGATGAAGTGGACGCAACACTTCGACGTATTCGAGGGTATAACATACCATTTGGAGGTGTGCAACTACTGATGATTGGCGACTTGCAGCAATTGTCTCCCGTCGTCAAAGATGAAGAGTGGCAATTTTTACAGGAATATTATCCTACTCCCTATTTTTTCGACAGTATCGCATTGAAACGAAGTTCTTTCTCGTGCATCGAGCTGACTACTGTCTTCCGTCAAACCGACATACATTTTGTTAATTTGCTCAACAAAATCCGCGAAAACAAAGTAGATCAAGATTCTCTAAATGAGTTGAACACTCATTATCGCCCCAAATTTCTACCTGCAGAAAACGAAGGTTACATTCATCTCACCACTCACAATTCTGTTGCTCAAAACATTAACGAAACACAGCTTTTAAAGATAAATCGCAACAACAGAGTTTTTGAAGCTACGGTGACAGGAATTTTCCCAGAAGCCAACTATCCAACAGAATATACACTGGTACTGAAGGAGGGAGCCCAAGTGATGTTTATCCGAAACGACCAAGGTCAAGAGAAAAGATATTTCAATGGGAAAATCGGAATTATAAAAGATTTTGACGACTTTTCTATCATTGTTTCAGACAAGGATAATCCTGACTCCGACATCTTCGTGTCAAGAGAGAAATGGGACAATGTAAAATACACATTGAATCCAGACACCAACGAAATAGAAGAGCAGGTGGACGGCTCTTTCGAACAATTTCCGCTTCGATTAGCGTGGGCAATCACAATCCATAAGAGCCAAGGACTGACATTCGACAAAGCTATCATAGATGCACAATCTTCATTTTCGCACGGTCAGGTTTATGTTGCTTTGAGCCGATGCCGCACATTAGATGGAATAGTTCTGAGTTCGCCCCTTCGGATGGACTCAATAAAATATGACAATCGAGTAGGGCAGTTCTGTAAAACCATAGAAAACGAGTCCGAGGATGATTACAATATACAAAAATACACACGCGACTACTATCTGTCGTTAGTACAAGAATTTATTTCTTTCTACGACTTAGACCATATCGTCTATCAAGCCTACTCTTTTTTACGCATCAACCTCATATCCAAATTTCCTAAATTAGAAGGACTCATCACCAAGGCAATGCCCGCCATTAAAGAGAAAATCATTGACGTGTCAAACAGATTCTCCACACAACTGACTCAGATATGCAATCAGAATCCTGACAATTATGAAGATATTGTGAACGAGAGGCTTACCAAGGGAATCCCTTACTTCTCTCAAAATCTTCAGGTTCTCATTCTTCCAATCCTTGAAAATTTTAGAAATGTTGAAACAGACAATAAAGAGATAAAACGGAAACTTTCAGACCTGCAAAACCGTTTCTACACCGCATACTATTTGAAATTCGAATTTTTTTCAAAAATTCTTGACAAAAAAACAGGGAAAGCGACTTTCAGCTCCGAAACCTATTTGCATACTAAAACAGACTTCCTTATCAGCAATAACAAGGAAGAAAAAAATGAGAAAAAGAGCAAGTCTTCCTCTCAAAAGATTATTTCTCAAGGTACATTAGACATGGAACACATAGACCTTTTTCGGCGTCTTCAAGAATGGAGAAAAGAGAAATCTGACGAGATAAAGAAACCTGCTTATTGCGTACTAAGTACCAGCGTACTGACGGATATATCCAACTATCTTCCTACCAAAGAAGAAGAACTACAAAAGATAAAGGGCATCGGTGAGGACAAGATGAAAAACTACGCCGCCGACATTCTCACCATTGTTGATGAATGTATCTCACAATACGGATACCACAAAGACACAAAGAATTTCACAAGCGTGGGAAAAAAGTCTAACGAAAAAGTAAAAAAGATTGATACCTACCAAGTTACCTACGAACTCTACAAAGAGGGCAAATCTATCTCACAAATTGCGGATCTTCGCTGTCTCTCCGTCTCAACTATCGAAAACCATTTTGTTAAATTGATTATGTTAGATAAAATTCCTTTATCCGTCTTGTCTACAGGGGAAAGGATACAAGCCATTCAAACATATATGGATGAACACCTATGTAACGACACAAAACCTATTTTCGATGCCTTTGAGGGGAAATACTCATACGCAGAAATCAAATTGGCACAACAATACAAAAGGGGAAGCAATCGATAGCCTCCCCTTATATCGCAATTTCTCATTACTTACTTCGCATTCCAACCCAACGCAGACGCTCCTAAAACAGCCGCATCAGCCTCTTTCATACCAGACAACAGTATCTTCACTTTATTACGGAAAATCGGCATTAAATTAGCCTCCATCGCCTTCTTTATTGGTTCAATCAACAAATCACCAGACTTTGCCAACCCCCCAAACAGAACAAATGCCTCTGGACTGCTGAACTTTACAAAATCTGCCAACGACTGACCCAAAATTTCTCCCGTAAAGGCAAAAATATCCTTCGCCAATTGATCGCCTCCCTTTGCTGCGTCAAAAACATCTTTTGAAGTGATGTCTTTCACTGGAATCTTACGAAGCAATGAATCCTCGTTCGCACGCTTCTCTAAAAATTCCCTTGCTGTACGAGCCACACCTGTCGCAGAAGCATAAGTCTCCAAACAACCACAGTTTCCACAACCACATTGTCTGCCATTACGCATCACAATGCAATGCCCCAACTCACCAGCAAATCCATCATGACCATAAATCATCTGACCATTAGCAACAATACCACTTCCGACACCCGTTCCCAATGTAATCATTATGAAATCTTTCATTCCCCGAGCCACACCATACGTCATCTCACCGATGGCGGCAGCGTTCGCATCGTTCGTCAAAGACACAGGCAAACCAACCCTTTTCGAAATCTCCTTAGCGAATGGAACAATACCCTTCCAAGGCAAATTAGCTGCATACTCTATATTCCCAGAATAGAAATTCGCATTAGGTGCCCCGACTCCAACACCTTGCACTTTTTCAATTCCGCCATTCGCATCAATAAGCGATTTGATGGCATCGCTCAAAGCATCAGCATACTGGCTGAATTCTGGATACGACTGCGTCTTGATTGAAGTCGTCGCAATCACCTGTCCATCTCGACTAACGAGTCCAATCACCGAATTCGTTCCTCCAATATCTATGCCCACTACATTGGGCTTCAACTCACTTTTCATGTCTTATACTTAAGTATTTATTTTTTATTTTTCTTCATTCTCTTCATCTTTCACCTCATCAACCACACTCACCTTCTTCCCCACTCTACACCCCTTAAATCCATACCATACAAGGTAAATGTAACAAAGAATCGGCAGAGAAAACGCATAATGCAAACTGCCTAATGTATCTGCTACATATCCTAATGTAGGAGGCACCACAGCACCTCCCAAAACCATCATCACTAACAATGACGACCCTTGCGACGTGTACTTTCCCAATCCATCTATCGCCAAAGTAAATATATTGGAAAAAATAATTGAATTGAATAGACCTACCGACAAGATAGCCCACAACGACAATTCACTCTCCGTAGTCAACATCACAGCCAATAAGCATATATTCATCATTGCAAATAGCCCTATCATCCTCGATGGCTTCGATTTTGCCAAGATAAAAGCGAAATAGTTCAGCACTAACGCTATCACATACAACCACCAGTGTTTGTTTTTAAAATACATCACCAACGATTTTATATCGAAGTCTAACGACGTTCCAAACGACCAATAAATCATACTCAGCGCAGCAAGCGCCAACACCGCCATTAAGATGTATTTCTTGCTCTTCTTCATGGTTCGCATTGAAATTGCTCCTACAAAACGACCAATCATAGAGCCACCCCAATAAAATGACAAGAAAGCACTCGCTTCTTGATCTTTAAATCCATGAAAATCCCGCATGTAATTCACCAAGTTACTTCCTATCGCAACCTCAGCTCCTACATAGCAAAAGATTCCAACCATACCATACACCAAGTAAGGATATTTCAGTGCGCCAACCCTACTGAGAGACTTCTCTCCTGTCTCCTTCGGAAAGACGTTAGGTATATCCGCAAAAAACAACACTCCGGAAAGTATTAAAAGCACACTTGACAGGAAAAGGTATGGAATTTGAACCGCATCCGGCGTACGCGATACTCCATCCGCCACCACATCCGCTAACAAGTTAAATATCACATACCCACCAATAATCGGCGCGAAGGTCGTTCCCAAGGCATTAAATCCCTGCACGAGATTCAAACGACTTGATGCTGACTCTGGTCTTCCAAAATTGGCAACCAAAGGATTGGCGGCGATCTGTAAAAAAGTAAATCCAGTTCCCAACAACACCAATGAGAACAAGAAAAAAAGAAAAGTGGGATGCTCCGAACTCGCCTCCATAAACAAGAAGAAGCACGCTATTGCCGATATGGTCAATCCTAATGAAATCGTATTTTTGTACCCTACTTTCAGAATAGGATCACCTATCGTTGCAGACACAATAAAATAAAGCAACGAGACGACAAAATAGGCCACATAAAAAGCCAACTGAACTAAGTTCGATTGGAAATAATTCAACTCAAAGACATCCTTTAAATAGGGTATGAGAATATCATTTAAACATGTGATGAATCCCCACATGAAAAACAACGCTGTCAGCGTCACCAACGGGAAAAACTTCCCTTTCTCTTCTGTCATACGCCCCTTTCCCCTTAAAAGTCTATCTGTATTTTGAAGTTAATTCGACGTCCTGTCAGATAGTTAGGAACTGCATATTGA
>CAVKBM010000017.1:12257-14991 GCA_963654355.1 Bacteroidaceae bacterium
CCCGATGCATCGGCAACCCAATAATACGAATTAACATTTTTTATACCGAGCAAATTAAAAAAATCTAAATTAAAAGACAAAGTTTTCATCCACGAAAAAAACTTTCTCACCATGATTTTATCAACACCTCTTCTCAACGAAAACATTGCTCCTATGTCCACTCTTCGATAGTCTTTCATCCTAAACACCGATTTATTTTGCTCATCGTCTGCGGGTCCAAATGGTAAGCCATCTGCCCAAATCAACTTGAGATTGATTTTCAATTTATCATATCCAGGGAAATAGTCCTGAAAAAAGAGTGAAATATTATATAGCTGATCCGTTGGTCTATAAATATACCCCTTTCCATCTCCATAGATATTCTCCATTGTTCGCATAAACGAAAGAGAGACCCAAGAGTCCGTCCCTGGCACAAACTCGCCAAACAATTTCGTGTCTACACCCACAGCAAAACCATCAGCACAATTTTCTCCACGATAGGTAATTTGCGTGTTATCAACACTATATGGTATTATACGATCTATATACTTTCCATACGCTTCCACTGTAAACTTAAACGGATTTTTCTTTACCTTGAAGTAATAATCCGATGCCAACAACAACTGATATGAACGTGGCGATTTTGCGTTCTTATTCAACTCTATCGTACTATTCCCATAATCATCCGTCTCCTCTTTTTTTATTTCCTTATAGAATAAAGACTGATAATAAAGACCTCCAGACACTCTTATTCCCCAATTTTCATATTTTTTAGGGAAAAACACAACAGAAAGTCGAGGACTAGCTAATATTTCATCATTGAAGCTCCAGTATGACACACGCACTCCCCCTGTTAGCGTCATCTTACCACGCAATCCATACCTCGTATAAGCATCTTGCAAGTAGACGGACGCACGCAAACTCTGCATCTCATGGTCGGCTGTCAGATTATCATACAATGCCAAATATTCATTGCTCGTTCCCTTCTTTGATATGGAATAACCCGCAGAATCTCGCATCTCCCACTCACTGATCTGGTCATCTATAAACTCGCCCTGCACAGTTGCCCCCCATTTCAGCACATTGAAAGGCAACTTATGCTCTCCCAACAAAGAAAGATTTGTTACCGTAGCCCCTAATCTATCTCTCGCATGCTCATGATAAGTCCCAACACCCGATGCCTCGTCTACCAAAACAGAACCACCCACAGTCTCACTCAACCAATACTGACCCGTTATGTCATACGAGACATTTTCTTCCGTATGAAATGCAGATGTCAATAAACTGTATTTGCTCCGTTCGCTCGCCTCATAATCCAATGAGAATGAGCCGAAATAAGTGCGGAAAAGGTCTTTCTCCTTACCATTAAAATAAACGGTGAAATTCTTCACCTCATTCATTGTTCCAAACGATGTACTTCTGCTAATCGGCTCAAATTGATAATCATTTCTTGAGATATTACCTAAAAACGACAATTTCCATTTATCGTTAAATTCGTAGGTCAGATAGGTTTGATAATCCAAAAAATTAGGATCGTACTCCGCATCTGTCTCCATAGAACCCAACATATAGGAGGATGTTTTGTATCGAAACCCATGCATTTGGGAAAATTTTTTCGTTGAATGACCTACATACGCAGAAGCCCCCAATAACGAAATAGAAGCAGAACCCTCGAAACGTGCAGGTTTCTTATATTTTATATCCAAAACAGACGACATTTTGTCTCCATACTCTACACCGAAACCACCAGAGGAAAAAGAAACAGACTCCACCATATCTGGATTGACAAACGAAAGCCCCTCTTGTTCTCCTGAACGTATCAACAACGGTCTGTACACCTCTATAGAATTGACATACACGCTATTTTCATCGTAGTTTCCACCCCTCACAGAATACTGCGAACTAAGTTCATTATTCATTGACACACCCGCCTGCGTGGCTATCAACGACTCAATTCCTCCCCCCGTCGCCGTCGGCATAGAACGTAGGTTCGACACATCCAGCAATTCTATCGACGTCTCCTGCTTTCGTATCGCATTCATCTCATACTGATCCAATAACTCAGTTCTCTCCTTCAAAAAGGCATTCACCTCCACTTTGTTTCCTGTAATGGCTACCCTTCTCTCCTTTGTTTCATATCCTATGATGGAATAAATTATCGTAATTGAATCTTGTCTGTCTACATCGCAGTTTATTGCATACTCACCATTCACATCGGTCATATTTCCATGCGTAGTACCCTTTACCATTACATTCACATACGACAACGGTTTATGCCCTTCATCACACACCTTTCCTTTCACTTGAAAAGATCGGGCAGAAACTTGACATAAAATTCCGCACAATGCAAAAGCTATAGATAAAAAAATCCGCATATCACATTTCTTGACGCTTCTAAAGAACTACTTGCTAAAAAACTCTTCTTTTGTTTTCGGCCGCTCGGACTCTCTCCATTTGAAACCCTTCAGATACAACTCTTCTTCTGGTATCTTGTCAGGTGGATACATCATACCTTCCGAGTCTGGTGTCATTATAATCTTGTCTAATTTATTGTTTTTCGTAAAGATTGACATCTCGGGACCATTCGCTTTATTCATTCCAACCAACAAACCTGCATCATCACGAGTATAGTATAACGAAGTAGCTTCCCCTACCATATCCACACGTCTCAACTTGCTATTTTCCAAATAGGCATCTGCCTTTTTACTACAAAGTTGATTAAATTTTCCTCCTTCCTCATCTTGTATAATTAACG
>CAVKBM010000017.1:15001-29344 GCA_963654355.1 Bacteroidaceae bacterium
CTTTCTCTGGTATGTGAATATGGTCTGGCTCTTGGTTCTTAATGTATATCTCAATATTCGTGGCACCCGTCAACTGGTTTTTCTCCGCCCAAATAACTGGATCTCTAAACATTATCGCCATTGAGTCTTTGCTATAATAAACTAAAGAATCACACTTTCCCTGCATATCTGACCGATAGAACCATACATTGTGATATACTCGAAATGTTGAATCCTTCTGCGTGAAAAAAAGGTAATCCCCCTTTAAATAGAGTGAGTCATTATCCGAATACTCCACTACATATGGATTGCCAACAACTTTCCCGTATGCAGGAGTCACACTATCTCCTTCCATGTACTCTCCCCGGACAATGACTTTTTGTATTGAATCCTCCGCTTCCGCTCGTCCAAATGCCTTCACCCATCCCTTTTGTGCATTGAAATGAATCGAGTCTGCCGTCATTCTCTTTCCCTTTTCATAGTTGATGACCGAGCGATTAAACAACTTTCCCTCATTCGTAGTGGTATAAATCCACCCTTTCGTAGTATGCACTTTATATTTCTGTCCTTTCACAAGCGAAGGGCCTAACAGGGTCGCCTTGCCAGATGGTTGATTGTATCGTAACGAGTCTGCGTATATCGTATAATCTGGGTGTGTCAGAACGACCGTGTCTTTAAACAGATAAGACTTCGCATCTGCATAATAATATCCTTGATAAGATGTCAAATGATAATTCTGGTCTACTACTTCTCCTCCACCATAATAGTAGCCATAATTTTTATCTCTATAGAAATCAAGGAAATGAGTGTTCAACGTTGATGTTCCAGACCGCAATGCAACCTGTCCTCTTACTCTCATCAATGTTGTTATGCCATCATAAAAAAGGCTGTCCGCATTCATTGAGGTCTCCGTTGTCTGAATCACCCGAACATGTCCGAACGCATCAAACGAATTTGTCCCCCCATCATAAAAATAGGCACTATCGCAATACATCAACACATCTTCATGACGGAAACGAACATTCCCTCTCAACACCTGATAGGATCGTCCTCCTTGCTTGTCAAACGTCAACTCCTCACATTGCTCCAACAATACCGTTCGCTTTTTTTGGGCAATTCCTGCCATCGAAAGCATACAACATACCATAAGTATCAGAATGTGAAGCCTTTTCATCTGTCTATGTTATTCTTCTCTTTAATCATTACTCTATTTCACCCAACCTGGATATTGAAACGCACAATTTCTCCACTTTTCATCGATACGAACATAAATATCCTTCTGCTTCTCTTTTATCCACGCCTCCAAAACTTCTTTGTTTTTCTGCTCTTGGAAGGCTGTTTTTATCTCCATATAATCCGTCTCAACAGTAGCCTTATGGGCCTTAATCAATTGCTTCACCTTGGCAATAGCATACACCTCATTCCCATTTGCATTCACCATAGTGAATACTTTCGATATTTCACCCTCCTTCAAATCATAGACCGCACGTCCTACCTCCGCAGGTAAATCCTGCATCTGGAAACGCGAAGATCCTGTCTTGACGTTGTTCATCAGTCCCTCACTATTTTTCGTCCCTTTATCAACAGAGTACAACTTCACCGCATTCTCAAATGAGACCTCACCTTCTTTTATCGCTTTCAACACACTATCCGCACGCATCTTTGCCGCATTTTTCTCTACAAAAGATATTTTCGGTTTCATTAAGATATGGCGACAATTTACCTTATCTCCCTGTTTGTCAATAAATTGAATAATATGATACCCAAACTCTGACTCTACAATTTTTGAGACACGCTTCGGATCTGTCAATGAAAAAGCCACTGTTGCGAACTCTGGCACCAACTGTCCTTTCCCCATATAGCCCAACTCTCCTCCATGCTTTGCAGACTCCGTATCTTCGGAATACAAAATCGCCAATGTTGAGAACTCAGACTCACCAGAATCCACACGCTTTTGGAAATCTCTCAACTTACTTTTTACATCATCTATCGCAGACTGACTAACCTCCGGCGCAATCGTTATCAACTGTACCTCCAACTGCATAGGTATCGTCGGAATACTATCAGTCGGCAATGTTTTGTAAAACGCAGCGACCTCTGCTGGAGTAATCTTCACATTACTCACCAACTTACGCTGCATCTGTTGTATAATCTGCTGATTGGTTACCATTTCTGTCAATTCTTCTCTCAATGAAGAAACGGGTTGACCGAAATACTCCTCCAATTTTTCTTTCGACCCAATTTGTCCAATCAGATAATTTACACGCATCTCAACCTGCGTGTTCACCGATTTTTCATCTGCAAATATACTATCTATCTTCGCCTGATCTAAATAGAGCTTCTGCAATGCAATCTGCTCAGGAATGACACAATAAGGATCTCCTTCTATTTCCGTCCCTTCATATCTCAATCGCTGACGATACTCCTCTACGTCCGACTTCATAATAGCCTCGTCTCCAACTACCCATGCTATTTCATCTATGATATTATCCTGAGAATACACTCCCATTGCGACACAGATACAGAAAAACAGATTTACTATCTTCTTACTCATATTATTTCTCCTTATTTATAGCGTCTCGCATGTCCTTTCTTTATTCCTATCTCATACAGATTCTTCCTATAATCAATCAAGAAATCCGTCTTATTCTGCTCTACCAAGATGGAACGTATTCTCGACTGCGCATAATCGTACGGCTGAATATCTCCAGAACGTTTATATTCACTCACATAGAAATAAACCGTATATGTAGAGTCGGACACCGAACACAACTTGCTCTCCTGAATGTCTTTCTCCGAAATCATTAATGGAGAATTTTTCTTGACATCTGACAATGGGACCCATTTATCCATAAAATAATCAAACCTCGCCGCATTTTTTACACTCATCGACGAAATCAAATCTATATTATCTTCATTAGGATTCTCCATCAAGGCTTCCATTGCTTTCAAGTCAGGCACATCCGAATAAACCACCAATAGCATTCCTTTCACAAGTCCCTCAGAAAGCGTGAATAACCGAGGATTCTCCTTGTAATAGGTTCTCATCTGCGCATCCGTAAGCTTATCACTAAGATAGTCATTCACCAACTTCAACTCATACTCATATACTACCATCGTCCGACGATAATTCTCTACCAACGAGTCTATCTCATCCATATCATCTACCTCTTCAACAGCCTTGTCATATAGCAATCTCCCTGTAATCCAATTCTTTATGAATGCCTCCTCTGCCAATAAACTGTCGGACTCACTCAATCCTTTAAAGTCTATCTTCAATGATATTTCACTTTGATAAAGTTTATCTTCGCCTACCTCTGCCACCAAATCACCTATCGGCTTCTCTTCCCAGAAACGCCACTCTTTCTTGACTTTTTCACACGACGATAGCATCAAGAACATCATCACTATGCTCAAAACTAACTGCACTCTCCCCTTTGCAACCATCGCTCTTTTTCTTCAAGTTTATTTATTTTCTTCTTTCTTATTTTTTTACTTAATAGTCTTCAACACATCCCTATTAATCTCCACCTTGTATTTAGACCTCAAAGATTTTACCCATTGCTCGTCTAAATAATTCTGATAGTCAGCGGTTACTCGTCCCGATACATCATTGTAGTCTTCAGGGGCTGTCAACACTTTCCCTCTCACTACAACGTACGGATAAACATTGCTCTTGTAACCTTCAATTCCCCAAACCTTATAGTCTACCGCTGGAACAGTACCTTTTTCATACAATCCCTGCCTTGCCGTAACAGCATCTTTATCAACATCAGAGAAATGATTCAACACTTTTGTCAACAAGCCCTTCATGCTGTTTTTATTCATCAAATCTTCAATCTCTTTCGCATATGCTTCTGTCTTGCAACATGCGTAAATTCCTTTGAAATGAGGATTTTCCCATGTGTATTTTGCACGGTTCTCTTCATAATATTTTCTCAAGCCAGCTGTATCTTCCACAGCCCTACTCCAGACCTTGTCGTTGCTGATTTCAAACAACAACAACCCATCCCCATACTCAGTCAACAAATTCCTATAGTTGACATCATTCTTCAACCAATCTTTTTCTTCTAATTCAACTAACTCTCTCAACAGATAAGAGTCAAAGGTTTGCTCAACAAAATTATCCATCGTCAACTGACCAGGCTTCCTGTTCTCCAACTTAATCTGTCCAACTCGAATTCCCGCCTTAAAAGATGCCAACTTTTTATTGAAGAAATTCACAAATGCCGACTGAGGATAAGTGTTCCCATTCATCGTATACAAAGGTTCATCCATGTTGAAGAAACTAAGGCTAACTCTCTCACTATCTGTCTCCGCAGACTTGATTTTCTCAAATATCTGAAGTGCTTCTGGATATACGTCAACACCATATTTCTGTTTCAACTTCTCTTCAAACGCTTTCGTTGAGTAAATCATACGATCAGACTGCTTCAGTTTGTCCGCCAACTCAGGGCAGTCTGCAATCGTCTCATACGTTTTCCCCTCTGTCAACTTAACGATATGAATGCCAAAAGCAGTTCCTACCTTTGCAATATCTCCTACTTTCGCAATATTTTTCACGCCTCTCAAGAATTCCGTTGGATAGCCTTCCTCTTCTACGAAACCCAAATCACCACCTTTTTTCGCAGTCCTACCATCCTCAGAATATGACTTTGCCAACTTGGCAAAATCCATTCCATCTTTCGCCAAAACGAAAATGGAGTCTGCCTTCTTGTCGTATCCATCCCTATCATTCTTTATCAAGATATGCGAAACACGTCGCGCTTTATAATTAGGTTTTTCATCAAAAACCTTTATAATATGATAACCGAACTCTGTACGAACCGGTTTCGTATATTTTCCAACTGGCGTATTGTATGCCGCCGTCTCAAACGGATATACCGTTGAAAAAACATCAATATATCCTAAACTTCCACCGTTGGCTGATGATGGACATTGAGAATATTTCTTAGCTGCTTCTGCGAAATCCATCCCCTTTTGCAACTCATCATAGATAGAATTTATCTCCTTCAACGCCTTCGCACTATCTGCGTCACTCTTCACCTTGATAAGAATATGAGAAACCAAACGACTCTCCTTTTTCCTCTCCAAAGCCTCTTGCAACAACGCATTCTCCGTCTCCTCATCTCGGATAAAAGGAATCACCAACTGCTTTGCATACTTGTCATACTCGGCAAGATAATTCGGTTTGTCATCATAATTCTCCTTCTTAGCCTCAATTATCTTCATCTTGTAATTGATGAACATTTCAACATACTCATCTATCGACTTGCTTTCGTCTGCAACCGACTTATTCTTATTATAAATATACTCAAACTCAGACTTCGGAATCGCTACTCCATCTATGGTCATCACTATTGGATCAGATTCAGCAAATGACATCGCAGTTACAGCCAAACAAGCAGCCGTGAAAAAAATGTTTTTCATTCTATCTCGTATTTACACTTTATATTGTAGATAACGTACAAAGATAGGAAAAATTACATGGACACACGACATTTTCACCACGAAATGCGGTTTCTCAAACTTACCTACTTGACTTCCACAAAACAAAAAAGGAGACTCTCCGGAAGAGTCTCCTTCTATTAGTTCTAAAAGACAAACTATGCTTTTTGCTCCTTGATTTTAGCTTTCTTTCCAGTAAGCTTACGCAAGTAGTACAACTTAGCACGACGAACCTTTCCGACCTTGTTGACAACTACAGAATCAATGAAAGGAGAATCCATTGGGAATATTCTCTCAACTCCTACTCCTCCTGAAATCTTACGCACTGTGAAACGTTTTTTCTCTTGGTGTCCACTGATGCGGATAACATCTCCACGGAATTGCTGAATTCTCTCCTTGTTACCCTCAATAATCTTGTAAGCAACTGTCACGGTGTCTCCACTCTTGAACTCAGGAAGCTCTTTGCCAGACGCAAATGCCTGTTCTGCAACCTTAATCAAATCCATTTTTTTATCTTTTATTTTATTAAACTTAACGCAATATTACAAGCCTCTCAATGCCCCCTCAGGCACATCTCTTATAAGAGATTGCGCAAAAACAATGCAAAATTAGTTGATTCTGAACTCTTAACAAAATTTAGAATACAATATTTACAATTTTACCAGGTACCACGATCACCTTCTTCAACGGCTTGCCTCCTAAGAATTTCTCAGTCTGCTCGTCTTCCAACGCAACTTTCTCCACCTCTTCCTTCGGCATATCACTTGGCAACGTCAATGAGAACCGTACTTTTCCATTGAACGAGATAGGATATTTTACTTCACTCTCTTTCAAATACTTCTCATTATACTCAGGCCAAGTCTCATCACATACAGTCGCCATATATCCCATTCTATGGTACAATTCTTCCGTAATATGTGGCGCGAAAGGAGTCAATAATACCAAGAGTGTCTTCAAAACAGACTTCTTCCTACATTTCAGACTTGCTAATTCTCCAACACATATCATAAACGCAGCAACCGACGTATTGTATGAGAAATGTTCAACATCGTACGTTACCTTCTTAATCAGCTTGTGTAATGACTTCAACTCTTCCTTCGTTGGTTCATCGTCAACTACCGCGAAATTTTCTCCATCAAAATACAACCCCCAGAATTTCTTCAAGAAACGATGTACGCCATCAATTCCATTCGTATCCCACGGCTTAGACTGATCAATAGGACCAAGGAACATCTCATACAAACGTAACGTGTCCGCACCATATTTCTCTACAATATCATCTGGATTAACTACGTTGAACATGCTTTTCGACATTTTTTCAACAGCCCAACCACATACATACTTGCCATTCTCTAATTCAAAATCTGCACTTGCATATTCTGGCTTCCATTTCTTAAATGCTTCTACATCAAGTATGTCATTGTTAACAATATTAACATCAACATGAATCGGAGTTGTCTCGTACTGATCCTTCAAATTCAATGAGACAAAGGTGTTTGTTCCCTTTTTACGATACACGAAGTTTGAACGTCCCTGAATCATACCCTGATTAATCAGCTTTTGGAATGGTTCGTCTTTCACAACGACACCTAAATCGAACAAGAACTTATTCCAAAAACGGCTATAAATCAAGTGTCCTGTGGCATGCTCAGAACCTCCTAAGTACAAGTCGACATTTTGCCAATATTCATCTGCCTCTTTGCTGACCAATGCATTCTCGTTATGAGGATCCATATATCTAAGATAGTATGCAGAAGAACCCGCAAAACCTGGCATCGTGTTTAATTCGTATGGATAACCCTCTGCCGTATGCCATTCTTTTACATGTCCTAACGGAGGCTCCCCTTTTTCTGTCGGTTTAAAGTCCTTGACATCAGGCAACTCCAAAGGCAACTTGTCTTCCGTCAATGGGTATGGTATGCCATCCTTGTAATAGATTGGGAATGGTTCACCCCAATATCTCTGACGACTAAAAATGGCATCACGCAAACGATAATTAACTTTTACTCGTCCTAATTTATGCTCTTTAACATACTCCTTCATCTTCTTGATGGCTTCTTTAACAGTCAATCCATTCAAGAAGTCAGAGTTCGTCATAATTCCATCTTTCGCATCAAAACTTTTTTCACTGACATCGCAACCCTCAATTAAAGGTATTATTGGCAAATTGAACGTTTTCGCGAAAGCATAGTCTCGAGAATCATGTGCGGGAACTGCCATAATAGCTCCTGTTCCATACCCAGACAAAACATAATCACTTATCCAAATAGGTATCTCTTTACCCGTCAACGGATTGACTGCATAAGCCCCAGTGAAAACTCCTGTAACATTTCTGTCCGAAATTCTTTCCCTCTCCGTTCTACGTTTTACCATATCCAAATAGTCTTGAACAGCAGATTGTTGATCTTCAGTTGTTACCTTCTGAACATACTCAGACTCTGGTGCCAAAACCATAAATGTCACTCCAAAAACTGTATCTGCACGAGTCGTAAAGATAGTGAAAGTCTCCTTTGAACCTTTTATCTTAAATATCAACTCCGTTCCTTCACTTCTTCCTATCCAATTTTTCTGTGTCTCCTTCAAAGAGTCCGTCCAATCAATAGTTTCAAGACCGTCCAACAATCGCTGCGCATATGCCGACACTCTTAAACTCCACTGACGCATTATTCTTTGCTCTACGGGATAGCCACCACGAACAGACACTCCTTCACTAATCTCATCATTTGCTAATACACAACCTAGCTCAGGGCAAAAATTAACCTTCGTATCCGACAAGTAAGCGATTCTATAATTCATCAACAGATTCTGTTGTTCTTTCTCAGACAAAGACTTCCAATCCTCCGCCGAAAAGTTTTTTTCTTCTGTGCAAGCAACGTCTAACCCTACAGAACCATTCTTTTCAAATTGAGCTACAAGATTTTCAATAGGCATTGCCTTTTTTTGTTTATTGTCATAGTATGACTTAAACATCTGAATGAACGCCCACTGTGTCCATTTGTAAAACTTAGGATCGCAGGTGCGAACCTCTCTATCCCAGTCGAATGAAAATCCTATCTTGTCCAACTGCTCACGATAACGATTGATGTTGTTCTCTGTTGTTACAGCAGGATGTTGCCCCGTTTGAATAGCGTATTGCTCCGCCGGCAATCCATACGCATCATATCCCATAGGGTGCAAAACATTGAAACCTCGTAATCGCTTGTATCTGCTATAAATATCCGAAGCTATATATCCGAGCGGATGACCAACGTGTAATCCTGCTCCTGAAGGATATGGGAACATGTCCAAAACATAATACTTCGGCTTACTCTTATCAATCTCTACCTTATAGACGCGATTCTTCTTCCATTCTTCACGCCACCTATTCTCAATCTCTACAAAATTATATTCCATCAGAATAATCTTTATTCAATTTTCAGAAATACAAAAGTAAAGAAAAAAGAGCAAAAAATGAGTTAAAGTAATGCTTATTAGGGACATAAAAAGAGGGACTCTCCCGAATCCCTCTTTCCGTATAGTTTATATCAACAAGTCGATTAGTACTCCCACAAATCGTTCTCGAAATTGAGAAGTAACATTTTGACTCTTGCCTGCTCTTTTCTTACATCCTCAGCAGTTGAATTGTACTCCAACAAGTTTCTGTTGTATACGTTAGACTCCTTGTAAATGTAACTTGAGAATCTTCTCTTGATGAATATATCATCCAAAGAAGGTCTCGCACCATTGTTTCTGTCTGTAATTAAAACCTCCTGCTGTGCCATATATGGTCTCAATGACTCGAACGGAACCCAAAACAAAGGGAATTTTTGAATACCCAAATCAGTTTCCTTAACCATTATTGGGCAGAAAGCAATAATACGAGCGTTGAACGTTGACGTAATTTTATCAAAGTACCAAACCTCCTTAACGTAGTATTTAACAATATCACGATTAGGAACATCACTATCATCAACGACAATAACAGAATCGTTAGTCAAAGAATCAGCCTTTATCGTATGAATAATCTCGTACTTGTCAACCAAATCTCTAAAAGAAGTGATATGGTCGTCTGTGAAAATCTCACGAGTGTCAAGATACTCATACACGTTGATTTTTCCTTCCTGAACAAGTCTAAAGATCAAAGAAAAGAAACTTTGTCTGTTATCTTGAGCCTCTTCTGGATAGTACAAAGGATAATTCATCTTCTCGCGCAAATCGATAGTCCTATAAATGACCTTCTGCCAGTAGATATCATCCGCACGCGGATTTGGCAAGTCTATTGGTTCAAGACCATCCTTAGGGCCACTTGTTGGCATATTAGAAGGGATTTCAGTAGAAACCTCACCTAAATCATCAAAGAAGGCATCTTCTTCAACTTGAGCATAAACTGAATTAACAGCTAAAGCAGCAAATCCAACAAACAAAAATTTAAAATACTTTCTCATATCTTTAAACTTTATTCTTAGCTATTCACACGATTACTTAATCTTTACTTCAACTGGGGGCAAAGTACGCTTCAAGTTATCCTGTCCGATTGCCAATGTATTAGAAACATAGACTGTTTTTGCCTTTGTCATCTCCTTGAATACCTTCTTTTGGCGATCAGTCAACTTATCTCCACTAGCCTTCTCAACCAAGGTGTTACCCATTGAGTCAAAATAGTTCAAAGAGAACTCCAATACTTTGTACTTAACATCCAAGTCAGCATCGTCCAATCTAGCTACAACACGATCTGCTGTCAGCAATGTGTTCTTTGCAATTGCCTTGCCTCCCTTGAAATAATCCTTTCCACCTGTTGCACCCTTAACTTCAAGCATTGCTAATGGATCTGGCAACTTCTTTACACGGAACTCCTTCTTTGCTATAGGAGTTTGCTTGCCAGCAATCATTGCACTTACTGAAATCACACATGGAGTACCAACCTGTGCTGGTTTAATAATCCAACCTTTACCTGTCTTAGACTGAGATTTGCAATTTGAAACTGAAATTGAAATGTCGCTCTGTGCACAGCCTGGAACAGCCACACTGACAGGATTGTCAAATCCTGCATACAACACATTCATCAAATCAGCAGAGACAGTGGCTGTTGGCTCACCGACCATATACTCACCGACAAATGGATAACGCGCTTGAGTTCCGTCTTTCTTGGTCAAAACCATCTCTCCAGAGTACTTTTGAGGACCAGCAGACCCACAACTTACCTCGTACATGTCATTCTCCAAAGGCTTACCATTGATGAGAATTTCAGGCTTCTTAGTAGAGTCAGTCGCAGCCAAGACAATCTGAGCAGAATACTTGTTACCACGCATTACATACGAAGTTGCTGCGATAGGCAACGCCTGAATCTTGTTCACACGGAAGTCTCCTGCATCCATTGCCCCAATCAAGTATGCCAAAGCATTACCCTCAGCAATCTTAACGTCGTTCTGAATCTTGTTCAATACAGCCAATGTCGCGATTGCAGGCATGTCTTCAAAGATTGCAGAGTACCAAGTGTGAGTCTCACCATCCTTAGACTTAATCTTCTCAGTTGCGAAAGTTTCATTGATTTGATTAACCGTAGCAGCGTTAGTATCAACGGTTACCATGAAATCACGGTATTCTTTCATTCTCTCCTCAAGAACAACTCCATTGATTTTCCCAGATGATTTATCTTTCTCAACCAAACCAATCTGGCTAGCGATATTCAAATCACCATGCTTTCCAGGATCAAGTTCCTCGTCGTAAGTAACGCCGTTAATCGTCACCTTACCAGCCTCTGCATAACCACCACCATTCACAGTAGTGATAATCTTGCACTCTAATTCCTTAACATACTCGATGAAAGCGTTAGATTGAGCAATTACGCTATCAATTTTTGGCTTCATCTTGAGGGCCTTAATTGAGTCTGAGTGGCTCAAACCATCAAACTGACCAACAAGACCATCTACCTTACTACCGCTGATCAAAATACTCTTCTTCATAGAGTCGTTTACCAGCGCATATCCATTCAAGATTTGGGCAGACACGTTCAATGCAAGCATTGCGGTCAACACCAAGTACATCATGGATATCATCTTCTGTCTCGGGGTCTCCGGACAATTTTTCGCTCCACCCATAGTAACTATACTTTAGATTTAATTAAACTTCAGAAAATTAACCCTCGTATTAGTTTCTAATGGTCATAGCGTTAAGCATATTGCCGTAAACCTTGTTCAAACTTGTCAATTGACTGCTCAAGAGAGCTACTTGTTTCTTGTATTCCTCTACACCAGCAGCAGAGCCATTCAAAGAAGACTCAATAGTCTTAACTGCAGCAGCCAAAGACTTCATAGCTTCATTCTGCTCGTTAACTGACTTAACTTGAAGTTCAAATACTGAATTGATAGTAGAGATATTCTTGTTGATACCATCGATTTGGTTTGCGAAGTTCTGAGAACCCTTAGAAGCATTTCCAATATTAGCGGCGATGCTCTCGTATGATGATACCAAAGAGTCAGAAGAAGCCTTCAAGTTCTTCTGTGAGTTAGCGAACGCACTAGCAGCAGCAGAAGCAGACTCCAAATTCTTAGTGTAAGCATCTGATACAGCAGCGGCAGACGACAAATTGTTCAACTGACCTGCAGTCTCGTTCAACTTCTGTACACCACTTACCAAATTCTTCATTTGAGTGTCTACCAACTGACGAACCTCTTGAATCTGAGGTAATGTCTTATCTTCCTCAGCTTTCTTAGCGTCTTTCTTCTTACCAGCAGGAGCAGCCTCGTGATCATCTGCTGCCAACTCTGGATATACAACCTCCCAGTGATACTCCTTATGTGGCTTATCAAATGCTGACAAAGCGAAGAGGAATGCCTCAACCAACATACCTGCTGTCAACACCACAGAAGCTCCTGGCCAGTGCATAATCTTAAACAACGCACCAATAATTACGACTGATGCTCCTAATCCGTAAGCCAAACCAGTAAACTTCTGATATCCTGGTGACGCTTGTAATTCTGCAAATCCCATTTTTAATCTGAATTAAAGTTAATACTATTGTTATTTTTTATTTTCTGATTTTTACAATTACTCACCGATGTAAGTACGAACACATCTAAATCCTAAGAAAGATCTGTTCTCATTTTGATACTCGTATGTACGAACACCACACTGCAAGAAGATTCCAACATCTTTCCATGAACCACCACGAATCACCTTTCTTCTCATCACGTCCTTGTCAGAACTTTTGGCATTGTACTCGTAACTTGGATTCAAATCATGAACGAACGAATAGTTAGACTCGTGATATGCAGAAGAAGTCCACTCTGAAACATTACCTGCCATATCATACAAACCATAATCATTTGGCGGATAGGAAGCGACCTTAGATGAAATCAAATATCCATCATCCGTGTAGTTACCTCTCTGAGGTTTGAAGTTAGCCAAGAAACATCCCTTTGCTGTACGAATGTAATTACCACCCCAAGGGTACATTGACAAGTTCTTACCACCACGAGCTGCATACTCCCACTCTGCCTCAGTTGGAAGGCGGTAGTCCTGAACACGCGGAGATCCATTAGCCATCAAATATTGATTGTAGTAATTAGTACGCCAGTGGCAGAAAGCCTGAGCCTGCTCCCAAGAAACACCAACTACAGGATATTCACCGTAGCCTGGGTGGCAGAAATACAATCTCATATATGGTTCATTGTATGCGTATGTGTAATCACGAATCCAACACAATGTATCAGGATAGATATTCAATCTCTTTACTGAAATAAAGTCTGAACGGTGTTTCAACTCACGATAAACTGTAACGTTTTCAATTTCGCCTTTGTCATTATAGATAGAAGTATCCTTCTTAATCATCACATCTGCGCTATCCTTTGTCTTACCAAGACCAGCGATACTTCGATTGTAACGACCTAACAACGGATCAAACTTGTTTTCTTTCTTTGCAGCTTGAACATAGTCAACCCAGGAATACTTGTACATCAACAATGTATTGTTGAACTCTTGGAATGACTCCAATTTATCCTCTCCTTGGTAGTATAAGCTGTCTAACGCCATCTTTTGGTCTTCAGTAGCCTTTGTCCAAGGAATTTTCTTCTTGTAATTTAAGTATGGCTTCTCCAATTCGTTACCATTCTTGTCTTGATAGATTTTGAAAGTTTCATCAACCTCAGACAATTTTTCTCTAGCGACAGAGTCGCGCACCCACTGAACGAACTGAAGATACTCACCATTCGTGATTTCAGTTTCATCCATCCAAAAGGCATCAACAGACACAGTACGCGACTGTGAAGACATTGCCCAGTTAGCGTCTTGGTCATTCTGACCCATTGTGAAAGAACCTCGCTTGATATACAACATACCATACGGCACCGGCTCCTTCCAAGACTTGTTGTAAACTCCCACCAATTCTCCATTTTCCCCGCTGCAGGCAGCAAGTAGGACGGCGACTAATGAAATAATTAACAGCTTTTTCATGATATAAACTACCTTATTATCTTTGTTATTTTGTTTTACTATAATATTCGCTCACTCTTATATTTGTTCTTCTTGGCAAATTGTGGTTTAAAACTATACCTCAAAGAAAATTCATGACTTCCACCTGACTTCACCATCTTTGATGTTGGCAAATCGTATGTATAACCGAACCGAAGACCCTGAATCACATCCAAACCAAAGTGGAAAACGAACGCATCTCCAAAGCGGTATGCCAAACCTAATCTCACTCTTTTCTTATATTCAAAAAGTCCCAACACTTCTGCCATCCAAGTGGAAAAATCCGTACGAAACTGAGCCGACGGCGTCACTGTCCATTCTGGTTTCGCTGTGTCAAATGTGTATCCGCCTGCTGCGTAGTAGAACCTCGGAACATACATCTGATAAATGGAGGAACCCAAGTCTATCTTCGATGCGTTCAAATGTTTCGCAGAGACACCCACAAAACCACGCTCTACCTTATACACA
>CAVKBM010000018.1:0-28692 GCA_963654355.1 Bacteroidaceae bacterium
GGATTCCCCTTGTCATCACACAGACGGCGAACTCCATTCTCATCCGCTTTTACCTGTAGCTTTCCCCATTTTGCAACAGGCGAACCCTTGGGGTATTCGTAAGGCATCAAAACCTCAACTTCTTTTGATTCCGGCGTAATTTTCCCAAACGGAGAAGACTTTTCTGATTTTACTTCTGTCTTTCCTTTCCCTACACTTGATTTCTTATCTTTGCCTTCTGACGAACAACCAACCAACAACAACATCGTCAAAAAAACATACGCAAATTTTCTAAAAAAAAACTTCTTAATCATTATATTTTCGTCTTTCTTATTTATACTCCAAGCTAGTAATATTCTGCGAGCGAATTTATAAATAATTCTAAAAAGAAACAACATTCATCTAATTGATTGTTTTCTTAATTTGCTAAACACCCCCAACCTGTTTTTCTCATTTTAGGCATTATTTTCATTATCTTCAGTTGTTTCTTCGACAATTTTGATGAAGGATTTTTCGGGTCAGACTTCAACGGAGCAGGAAGACAAGCTGCAAACATCGCAGCTTCCAACCTTGTTAATTTTCTCGCTGAATGGTGGTAATAATACTGCGATGCGGACTCTACTCCATAGATTCCATCTCCTAACTCTACGACATTTAGATAAATCTCCATAATACGTTGCTTGCTGTTAAAGGTCTCCAATAAAAATGTCATATAGGTTTCTATAGCCTTACGAAACCACGATCGCGACGGCCATAAAAAAACATTTTTTGCCGTCTGTTGCGAAATTGTACTCGCTCCATATAGCTTTCCCCCTTTCTCATTTAGCTTATGAGCTTTCTTTATCGCATCAAAATCAAATCCATTATGGGTCAAAAACAAATTGTCCTCCGACGCCATCACCGCTGTAATCATCTGTGTTGATATATTGTCTATTGATATCCATTCTTGTTCCATCTTCATAGACCTTCCATCACACCATTGCTCTACAACTCGAATTAACATCAAGGGCGTTACCCTCACCGAAATATAACGCAAGGAAAAAGCACTAAAAACAGACAAGACAAACAACAAAAAGAACATCCACAATACGATTTTCCCAACTTTTCTAAAAAATTGCTGTATTTTAGCGTTCATAGCAAACATTTATTAGAAACGAACTATTTACCTGCAAATCTTACTTTGACGACTAATTTCTTAATAACTCCTTCTCCTATTATCGGTGCATGCGCATCTTCTGGAAGAAAGATGGCAAAAGAACCTATGGGTACTAACGCAATCGTGTCAAATTTATCGTCATAGAAAAACAAATCTCTTTCAGGATAACTTTCTCTCAAATTTTTACAAGACTTTCTGTTCTTATACCCAATTTTTTCTTCCTTCGTCAATGGAATATGAATATCTAAAAATTGGTCATGTGCTTCTAATTTCGCACTCTCGACAGACTTTAATTCCTCTTCATTTACATTGATAATGATGTCCTCATCTATTTTAATCTTTCCAACTTTATGATTGAAATTCTTCATATCAATTTTGTAGATTTCATCAATTACTTTCTCAAATCCACAGCACAAACCTTTGTACAATTTCAAATTCTCTATTGTATCTATTATCATTTTTTTAAAGTCAATAAGAAGACGAGAACATAGTGATTGTTCTCGTCTTCTCTTTTTTTTATATCTTAATAAATTTCCCTATTACAAACTTTCCGTGCCTTCAACTATCTTGCACAGAAAATCTCACGATATTTTGGCAACGGCCAAATATCGTCATCCACAACCAGTTCCAACGCATCTATGTGACCTCGAATCTCTTCCATCGTAGGACGCACTGTTTTGTCGTATGACGCCGCTTTCACCTCCTCATTGGCAGAATTGTGATTAGCATTATGACGCTCCTCCGTCATTCTCTTTACCAATTTCTTGATGGCAGTTACATGCGCAGAAATCTCACGTATCAAATCTTTGCGATCCTCCGCCAACACTTCGTATTCTTCAGCAGAAAATAGTTGCTTCAAACCACATAAATTCTCAATCAATCGGTTTTGGTAACTTACCGCCGTTGGAACAATATGGTTAATTGCCATATCTCCCAACGTACGCGACTCAATCTGTACCTTTTTAGAAAATTTCTCATACTCAACCTCTACACGACCATGTATTTCAGCTTCCGAGAAGATTCCCTCTTCCAAAAGCACCTCCTTTGATGCAGAATCTAAATACTTTGAAATTGCCTCGGGAACACTAGTTATATTGGTCAAGCCACGACGTGCAGCCTCCTTTTTCCACTCTTCTGAATATCCATCTCCATCAAAACGTACCGGTTTTGACTCTACTATTAGTCTCTTCAAAACCTGAAAAATAGCCTCTTCTTTGCCTTTTCCATCATTGATCAACTTATCTACTTCTTGCTTGAATAAATTCAACTGATGTGCAACGGCCGAATCTAAAGCAATGATTGGAGCAGCACAATTGGCAGAAGAGCCTACAGCACGAAATTCAAAACGATTCCCTGTAAATGCAAAAGGAGATGTTCTATTCCGATCCGTATTATCCAACATAATGTCTGGAATACGTGCGATTCCTAACTTTAATGCTGTCTTCTCGGCCGGAGTCATCTTACTGTCTCCTACTTGGTCTGCCAAATTGTCTAACATCAATGAGAAACTCTTTCCTAAAAAAACGGAAAGAATCGCTGGAGGAGCCTCGTTTGCCCCTAATCGATAAGTGTTGCTGGCACTCATAATAGATGCACGAAGCAGATCCTGATGTTTATAAACAGCCATCATCACGTTTACTAAGAATGTGATAAATAACATATTACCCTTAGGATTCTTAGCAGGAGAAAGCAAATTTATTCCTGTATCTGTCGTCATTGACCAATTATTGTGCTTTCCAGACCCATTCACAGATGCGAATGGCTTCTCGTGCAACAACACTTGGAATGAGTGTCTGCGAGCGATTTTCTTCATCAAGTCCATCACCAACTGGTTATGGTCGTTCGCCAAATTGGCTTCTTCAAAGATTGGAGCGAACTCAAACTGATTGGGGGCGACTTCGTTGTGGCGAGTCTTCAAAGGGATACCTAACTTATGGGACTCATACTCCAAATCTCGCATAAACGACGTTACTCGCTCTGGTATAGAACCAAAATAATGGTCATCCAACTGCTGATCCTTCGCAGAGGCATGCCCCATTAACGTGCGTCCTGTCATACACAAATCAGGACGTGCGCTGAAAAGAGCAGAATCAACCAAAAAATACTCTTGCTCCCATCCCAAATTAGTTTGAACCTTCGATATGTTCTTATCAAAATACTGGCAAACCGCAACCGCTGCCTTGTCCAACGCAGAAATGGCTTTCAACAATGGTGTTTTATAATCCAAAGCTTCTCCAGTATATGAAATGAAAATCGTTGGAATACAGAGTGTTGAACCCACAACAAACGCAGGAGAAGACAAATCCCACGCTGTATACCCTCGCGCCTCAAACGTGTTTCTCAGACCTCCATTAGGAAATGACGAAGCATCTGGCTCTTGCTGTATCAACACCTTTCCCGAGAAATGCTCAATCACCTCTCCATTATCATCGAAATCAACGAAACCATCATGTTTCTCTGCCGTACCATCCGTCAAAGGCTGAAACCAATGCGTGTAATGTGTCGCACCTCTCTCACTCGCCCACCTACGCATTCCAGTTGCAATCTGGTCTGCTATGTTTCTGTCAAAAAGAACTCCCTTCTCAACAGCTGCAATAAAGGCCTTGTAAACATCCTTTGACAGATAATCTCTCATCTTGTCTTTGGTAAACACATTGATTGCGTAATAGTCAGATAGATTGCCCAAAGGTTTTACCACCTTCAATGGCTTTCTGTTATACAACTCCTTCAACGCACTAAATCTCATGACTGCCATAGCACGGACTTTTTTAGTTTATTAAAATTAGAACTTTTATCAACAACCCCTCTTATTTTCAGGTTTGCGCCCCAAAATTAGCGATTAAAAAAGAAACACCCCCTATTTTCAATGGGGTATTTTATAAAATCATATCATTTTTTCTAAAAATGTCCACATTACTATGCCTGCAGTTACTGACACGTTTAAAGAATGTTTCGTACCATATTGCGGAATCTCTATACATCCATCGGATATATCAACTACTTGCTGATCTACTCCTTTTACTTCATTTCCTAATACAAAAGCATACTTTCTCCCTTTATCCAATTCCAAATCGGGCAGTTTTACACTTCCTTCAACTTGTTCAATAGAATATACATAGTATCCTTGTTCTTTCAAATCATGGACAGCATGGATGGCGTCAGTATATGCTTGCCAATCCACAGACATTTCTGCTCCCAACGCTGTTTTATGTATCTCAGAGTGTGGCGGTGTCGATGTGATTCCGCACAAACATATCTTCTCAATTCTAAACGCATCCGCTGTCCGAAACACAGAACCTACATTGTACATACTTCGCACACTGTCTAAAACCACCACCAAGGGTAGCTTTTTCGCATTTTTATACTCTTCTGCCGTTATTCGATTTAATTCCGTCACCTCTAATTTTCTCATCACTTTTCCATTTTCCACATCGCTAAGCTTGCGACTCCAAAATTTTCTTTAGCTCTTTCATTCCCTCTGTAGCTCCTTTATTAATCATTGTTACCTTATGCGTGGTTTTCACAGACACTGGTTTCGGATCAACAATATAGACAGGAGCATTCAAAGGAACGTAATTAATCAAAGACGCTGCAGGATATACATTTAAGGATGTACCTATAATCACGAAAATATCTGCCTGTGATGCCAACTCCATCGCAGGTTCCATATTGGGAACAGCCTCACCAAACCATACTATATAGGGACGCAACTGACCGCCATCGGGTGCCTTATCTCCAACATGTATCTCACAGTTTTCATCTGTTAGCGTTATTGTTTTTTCTACATTTCTAACAGAACATACTTTCATTATTTCACCATGCAGATGTATGATGTTTTTGCTTCCTGCTCGTTCGTGTAAATCATCAATATTCTGCGTGATTATTTGAACATCAAAGTTCTTCTCCAACTCTACCAAACCTACATGTCCATAGTTGGGCTGATGTGTATGATTTTCTCTTCGCATCTTATTGTAGAAATCAAGCACCAACCCGGGATTCCGCATAAAACCTTCCGGTGTACAAACATCTTCTACTCGATATTGATTCCATAATCCTCCAGCATCTCGAAATGTACTGATTCCACTCTCCGCACTAATTCCTGCACCCGTCAGAACAACTAATTTTTTCATCTCGACCATCTAATATTTTCTTTCAAAGATTTCAGAATAGATAAAGGCACGACGAACCTCGTCCATATTGGTTATGTCAAGCGAAACATTCGTTGCTTCTCCTTCTTCCTCACTTCTCTTGGTTAATGAAGATGGAGTGAATCCCGTAGAAGAGACACCCTCTTCTGTACTCAAAACGCTCATTTTCGTTTCATATTTTTTTTGTTTATCCCTTATCTGCGTTCTTTTCAATTCTTCCTCTCGTTTTCTTCTTTTCTCCGTTTCAATCCGTTCCGCCTCCGTTCTTCGTTTTATCTCTTCTAATGCTTTCTGTATAGTATCCTCCCGTGTTTCAGACTCATTTTGTCGTCTATCCTCTACCACCTGCGGATGATCAAAAACAATAGTTTTTGTACCATCAGAATTGATAACAACCCTTCGACCTCTATCTTGAGCTTCTTCCTCCTGCTCCTCTGCTTTTTTCTGTTCACGAGCCTGCCTATCCGAATTCTTAGCTGATATAACCTTCGTAAGAATCGCAAGAACGATTATCACAAAATAAAACACATTTCCTATCTCATCCATAATGACCTCTAAATTAAAACCGTACTAATATAGCGAAAAAAAGCCTTTTTCTTTACTATTTCGGATGCAAAAAAGAGTTGTAAATTTGAGCCAATTTTCAAGAACACCGAATGGACACGATTTCTCAAGAAAAAAGAAGTTGGACGATGAGTCGCATCAAAGGAAAGGATACAAAACCAGAACTTATAGTGCGTAAATTTCTATATGCCAATGGTTATCGATATCGCGTAAATGTCTCTACGCTACCAGGAAAACCTGACATTGTTTTAAAGAAATACCGCACCGCAATCTTTATCCACGGTTGTTTTTGGCATGGTCATGAGTGTCTTCAAGGTCGAATTCCAAAATCTCATCAAGAATTCTGGACCGCTAAATTTCAACGCAACCATGAACGAGACATTAGAGTCCGACAAGAACTAAAAAAATTAGGATGGAACACTCTCATCGTATGGGAATGTCAACTCAAACCTAAAGTTCGAGAACAAACATTCAACGAGATTCTCTATTGGCTCAACGAAGCCTACCTTCATATTTATAGGAAGTAGGACTAATCTTTTCTATTTAGACTCTTCTTCCTTCAAATAATCTTCCCAAACGACTTGACGAAGAAACCTTTCTTTTTTTTCCTTACTACTTTTTTGTTTATAAGAATTCATCCTCTCCAACTCGTCTTTCCAAAGAGTGTGGTAGTAGCCACTATTCCATCGATTCACCAATTCTGCCGATCGACTGACATAAAATTCAGAAGGGTCTTCCTCTTCTATCAAATATACCTTATCTTCTAAGGAAGAGTAAACGGCAGGATGAATAGTCGTAAGTAATTCCACCTCTTCTTCCGTAAGTTCTAAATCTTGTATGGAAACCAAAGGATATACATATTCACATCGCACATCACCATTCGAAAGTGTATCCTCCATCCTTAAAAACGAATACCCCCTATATTGATTTTTTCTCGTTTTTACATAATGACGCTCAAAATGCAAATTGTCTCCTTCATAATCATACACATATCCACTGATTTTCTTCGGTGTATAACACTTGTACATTCTGTTTTTTATCTTCTTAGAATTGAAATCATAAACCGAAATAAACTTCACTTTCGTACCAAAGTGTGTCTGTACCCACGGCTGCGAGTATACAGTACCTTTTCTTACACCTGCACCAAGTTGACGTGGAGATGTCAAGTTCATAATTTTTAAAAATCCAGTAAAAGTATCACCCTCCAATGACACAATTTTGGAAGGACATACCCCCTCTTTCCTCATCTTCTCATATTGGAACTCTGTATATCTTCCTTTCTTTTGCGCATTTACAACAAAAATTGTAACAGCGTATATCAATATTACACAAAACAGTTTTTTCATTTAACTTTATGCTATTTTTTATTTCTTTTTTCGCTTTGGAAACCATCCTTTCGCCACACGCTTTCTCTGCTCAAAGACCTCCAAAATGCTCCAAAAACAAGAAAATGCAAAGACTCCCCACAAGATAGAACCTATCAACGCTTCACAACAAAGCGACATTCCTCCACCAAAGATTCCGCCAAATAGAAAAGCCCACCACACTTTCACACCAAAATAATATTCTCCTTTTATTACTAACGGATGAAATATTCCTATCATCAAAAATGTCAACAATCCGACGATTAATCCGCTTACGTTATACTCATTTATTATATCATTCATATATCTTATTTTTATAAATAACCAACTATTTATAGCTAAAGCAATCCTTTTTCTTCATTTTCCGAAAACCAATCTTGCAAAGCCTCCTGCAAAGTCCACTTGTATTCAAATCCAGTCTTACTCATCTTTTCCCCTGAAACATTCGTTGATATTTGCAACTTTACGACTCTATCTCTGCAAATACCCATTGGAGAACCCAACATTCCCAAAAGAATTGCAGCAGGCATAATCAAGAAATTCGGCAAATAAGGGACATACGTACTTGTACGAGTGGCAGTTTTCATTGCAGCGACAATCTGTTCCAAATGATAGGATGGTTCATAGCCACAATTGAAAAGTTGCTGATTTTCAGTTTTTTTTATACAAAAAAGAACGAAACGAACGAGGTCTTTTACGTAAATACACGCTTTTATTGTGTCTTTTCTTCCTGGATAAGCAAATCGATGTTTCCGTATCGCCCAATACATACGAGTGAAATTCCCATTTTCCCCTTTTCCAAAAACTACTCCAGGACGAAGTACAACCAACTTACGATAGGGAGCTTCTTTCTGCCATCCCATAAATATTTTTTCGGATACCAACTTTGAGATTCCGTATGGCGTATTGGGCATAGGTAAATCACCCTCTTTCTTCATGCTCTCTGAAGTTCCATAAACAGAGATACTTGACATAAACACAACCGTACGTATTCCGTACCGTTCAGCGAAATCAACAACATTTTCTGCCCCTCTTATATTAGTCTCAAAATACTCATAATCTTCATATCCAGGAGTTTGATGAACTGCGGCTAAATGTATCAAAACATCTTCTTCTGACACTGATACAGGTAGTTTTTCAATTTTCTTCCTCACATCACAATATATGAATTCTGAAGAAACAGCAGACGCTTTTATTATTGGAGAATTATAATTCTTTAATCGCAGACGCTTCTCCTCCTGCTTTTCAATATCTAAATTGTAAATTTTTGAAGTAGGATACTCGTCTTTTATCAAATTCGTCAGATGAACTCCGATAAAGCCAGAACCTCCAGTAATAAAAAAATTCATATCATTGCTTTTTGTAGTAACCCAAATCTTCCAACAATTGACGATTCCATTGGTGTCTTTCTCTATCGAAAATCCATCCCCACTTATTGAAATATTTAATCATATTCACAAGGTGAATACGCAACATTTTTCTGCTTTTATATGATGCCGAACGATGCACATGCACAATCGTAACCTCTGGCCAAAACATAGTTCTATAGTACTTATGCATTCTTCGTGTGATATCAATGTCCTCTGGATACATAAAGAAACGCTCATCAAACAACCCGACTTTCTCAAGACTTTTCATTCTAAAGAACATAAAACTACCCATGTGATAAGGCACATTCATCGGGTGTTTGTGGTCGTTAAACTCCAAACAATATCTATAATTAATCTTCGCAGTCCATTTTTTTGGCATAAATCGTCTGAAAAAAAGGACTATAGGATCGGGTAATAACCTGCAAACATACTGTAAATCTCCATTCGGGTATATCGTATTAGGTATCAACTGAGCAACATCTTCATTTTTGTCCATATACCCAACTATACTATCAATCACATGCTCGCCAAATGATACATCTGGATTAATCACTAAATGATAATCAACACTTAACTGACTTGCTCTACGTATCGCCACATTGTGTCCCGCTCCATATCCCAAATTTTTATTGTTAAATGTATAGTCCACATTGGAAAACTCGGAACATATCTCTCGCAATTCATCTTTAGGCGAATTATCTACCACATAGATTAATTTCACATCATTGACAGACAAAGATGCGAGACATTTTCTCAACTCCTCCTTATCATTCTGGTATGTCACAACCGATGCGGTTACCCTGATTTTCATGGTGTGTATCAGCCTACTCTACAAAAACGTAATTCGTGCGTTTTTAGTATTATTCTTTTTAGTTTAGTTAAAAGAAGGAGAAAGAAATCATATTCTCTCTCCCTCTCCTCTCTATATCATACTTGAATTTAGCCCCCAAAGTTGTCGTAACGAATCATATCGTCCTCGACTCCTAAGCTATGAAGCAAATCAAGCACAGTCTTTGACATCATCGGAGGTCCACAGAGGTAGTACTCCACATCCTCTGGAGCCTCGTGCTTATTTAGATATGTGTTACCCATCACTGGAGCAACAAATCCTGGAGTATACTTAACTCCTAAAGCATCTGCCTTTGGATCCTGGCGATCCAATGCCAAATGAAAATGGAAATTAGAAAATTCTTTCTCCAACTCCAAGAAATCATCCAAGAAGAAAACCTCATCAATACCTCTTGCACCATAGAAATAATGCATCTCTCTATCTCGAGTGTTCAATGTCTTTAACATGTGCATAATCTGTGCTCGAAGAGGTGCCATACCTGCTCCTCCTCCTACCCAAATCATCTCTCTCTTAGAATCGAACACTGGATGAAAATCACCGTATGGGCCTGACATAGTCACCTTGTCTCCTGGCTTCAGACTAAAGATATAAGTTGAAGCAATTCCACATGGCACATCCTGGAAACCGACTTGCGGTTTTGGTTTGAATGGAGGGGTTGCAATACGAACTGTCAACGTGATAATATCTCCCTCATCTGGGTAATTAGCCATTGAGTAAGCACGAATAGTCGGCTCTGTATTCTTTTGATGTAATCCAAAGAGACCAAATTTCTCCCAGGATGGAACATACAAGTCACCAATCAAAGAACGATCAAAATCGTTATAATTGATGTCGTATGCAGGGATTTTAATCTGGGCGTATGAACCTGGTAAGAAGTCCATGTGTTCTCCCTTAGGAAGCGCAACCTTGAACTCTTTAATGAAACTTGCAACATTCTTGTTTCCAATAACGGTACACTCCCATTCCTTAACACCCATAACAGACTCAGGCACTTTAATCTTCATATCGCCCTTCACCTTTGTTTGACAACCCAAACGCCAGTGATTCTGCTGCTCTTTTCTTGAAAAATGACCTTTTTCAGAGTCTAAGATTTCTCCTCCTCCTTCTAAGACTTGACACTTACATTGTCCACAAGAACCCTTACCACCACAGGCAGAAGGCAAGTGAACTCCATTAACAGCCAATGTGTTAAGCAAAGACGAACCCGACTCTACTTCAATAACATTATCGTCGTTAATAGTAATTTTCGCTGCTCCTGATGTAACCAAATACTTCTTGGCAACGAGAAGGAGTATTACAAGCGCCAAAATAATGACGAGGAATACTACAATACTAGTTAAAATCAACGTTATATCCATTGTTTATACTCCTATTAAATTGTTAAACCAGAGAAGCACATGAATGCCATTGCCATCAAACCGACTGTGATAAAGGTGATACCTAAACCACGAAGAGGCGCAGGCACATTTGAATACTGAAGTCTTTCTCTAATCGCAGCCAACGCAACGATAGCCAAAGCCCATCCAATTCCAGAACCTAATGCGTATGTCGCCGCCAATCCGACATTCTCAAAATGTCTTTGTTGCATAAATAAACATGCACCCATAATAGCACAGTTTACAGCAATCAACGGCAAGAAAATTCCTAACGATGCATATAGCGACGGACTGAATTTTTCAATCGCCATCTCCAAAATTTGCACAACACCTGCAATAACTGCGATGAAGAGGATAAAACTCAAGAAGCTCAAGTCAACACCCTGTACGATCGCATTAGGTGCTAAAACATAATTCTCTAACAGATAATTCAGAGGAACGGTTACAAGCAACACGAACGTTACAGATGCTCCCAATCCTAAGGCCGTCTTGACATTCTTTGATACTGCTAAATAGGAACACATTCCCAAGAAGTAGCAGAAAATCATATTGTCCACAAAGATGGACTTTACAAATAAACTTAAATATTCCATATTCTAATCTCTATTAGGAATTTTAATTGCTCTTCTCCTGAAGGTCTGGGTTCTTCGCACGCTGAAACCAAATGATACATGCTAAGATAATCAATGCCATTGGAGGCAAAACCATCAACCCATTATTCATATATCCAAAATCATACACGCACTGTGGAATCAAATGGAATCCTAATAATGTTCCTGATCCTAAAATTTCACGGAAAACTCCTACAATAACAAGAATCAACGCGTAACCTAAACCATTTCCGACACCATCCAAAAATGACTCCCATGGTCCATTAGACATTGCGAATGCTTCCAAACGTCCCATCAAAATACAATTTGTGATGATTAATCCTACGTAAACAGACAACTGCACACTCACATCATAGGCAAAAGCCTTCAATATTTGACTAACGATTGTTACCAATGCTGCACATACGACCAACTGCACAATGATACGTATACGATTCGGTATCGTGTTTCGTATTAACGATATAACCAAGTTGGCAAATGCAACAATCACAGTTACCGACAAACCCATCACCAACGCAGGCTCTAATTTAGAGGTAACCGCCAAAGCAGAACAGATACCCAAAACCTGAACCGCAACAGGATTATTCAATCCTAACGGACTCAAAAAAACTTCTTTGTTTTTCTTTGAAAATAATTCCATATCTGTTTCCTCCTTATTTTACTTCTGCCACTTGTGCTTTGACTGAATCTGCCACTTGCTTTACCACAGACGAAATAGAATCTTGAATCGCATTGGTAGAATCTTGCTTTGCAACAATAGCAGCGGGATCAGTTAAAACCTCTACATTCTTAACAGCAACCTCAGGTTCACTAGGATTGAAGAACTTAGAATACTTTCCTAAGCAAGTGTGCAACATTTTGTTCACACCATTGGAAGTGATTGTACCACCAGTGATACCATCAACCTCACACTCAGGATTTGAAACTTTTCCACTCTTCACTACAGAAATCTTAACCTCTCCATTCTCTTGCAAAAGTTTACCTTCGAAATGTGATTGGAAAGCAGGTGTTGCGATTTCAGCACCCAAACCAGGAGTCTCTCCTTCATGCGAAAAAAAAGTCCCATAGATTGTCTTCTTGTCTGCATTGAATGAGACATACCCCCAAATTGGTCCCCAAAGCCCTGCACCATAGAGAGGAGCAACATACTTTGTTTCACCATTTACTTCACAAACGTAAAGTGGAAGTTCATTCTTAATATTCTTAGATTCAACCTTAAAGCCACCAGTTTCTGAAACCACATTTCCTAATGTGTCCAAAAGTTGGTCTTCCTTAACGTATTTATTATAAATAGTCTCAACATCTCCCCTCAATTCTTCCTCAGAAACATTCAAAGAGGTGAGAATTTGCTTCATCTTGTCCAACTCTACATTCTTATCCTGCTTTTCTTTCAGGGAAGAAGAAACAAACGCCAAGAGGAATGCAACGATAATAACCATTACCGAAGCATATACGATAGTATAACCGTTACTATTTGTATTCATACTCTTCTATTTTTTAGCAACTCGACTTAATCTTCTCTTGATGTTTCTCTGTACGAAACAGTAGTCAATCAACGCTGCAAAGACGTTCATCAACAAGATTGCCAACATCATACCTTCTGGGTAACCTGGGTTCAAGCAACGTACTACAATAGCGATGAATCCAATGAGGAATCCGAAGATGTACTTTCCACACTCTGTTCTTGGTGAAGTTACAGGGTCTGTTGCCATAAAAACAGCACCGAAACAGAAACCACCCAAGAAAATGTGTTCGTACCAAGGCAACTGCATCACTGAATTAGCACCAATTGCATTGAACATCAACGCTGTTGCAATACCTCCGACGAAAACTGACAACATTGTCTTCCAACTTGCAATGCCCGTCCACAAGAGGATGAACGCACCGATTGCGATAGCGACAACGCTTGTCTCACCGATTGATCCTGGATACAAACCAATGATCATGTCCATTACAGACATATTACCTCCAACAGCGTTTACGATAGTGTCTGCTGAACCAGTTGCAACCTGACCGAGCGGTGTTGCACCCGTGAATCCGTCGACCAAAGCCTCTTTTTGTCCTAATCCGAAGAAGTTGTTTAAAGAAATCCAAACTGAATCTCCTGACATCTTTGTTGGATAAGCGAAAAACAAAAATGCACGAGTAACCAATGCGACATTAAAGATATTATATCCTGTTCCACCGAACACCTCTTTAGCGAAAATAACCGCAAAAGCAGTAGCAACAGCCAAAATCCATAATGGGCATTCTACAGGAACAATCATAGGAATCAGCATACCAGAAACAAGGAATCCTTCTTGAATCTCCTCATTCTTCCACTGAGCCACAACAAACTCAATTCCAAGTCCTACAACGTATGATACGACTATCTTTGGCAACACAGCCAAGAAGCCATAGACGAAAGTTTCAATAAAAGAAGCCGTTTCCCCATGCACTAAAAAGTGTTGATACCCAACGTTGTACATACCGAAAAGCAACGCAGGCAACAAAGCAATCACAACAATGGACATCGCACGTTTTGAGTCGATACAGTCGTGAATGTGGCTTCCTCTCTTCGCTGTCGTATTCGGAACGAACAAGAACGACTCAAATCCGTCGAATACAGAGCGAAATGCGTGAAATTTTCCGTCCCCTTCAAAAGACGGCTTCACTTTGTCGAGAAAATTTCTTAACGCTTTCAATGTTATATTATTTTAGTTATTACACAATTTTAGACCTACGCTAACTCCTTACGAAGAAAGTCCAATCCCTCGCGGACAATTCTTTGCGTCTCAATCTTCGACGTGCAGACAAACTCACATAAAGCGAAATCTTCTGGCGCAACTTCGTAAATTCCTAATTGCTCCATCTTGTCTATATCTTTCGCCATGATTGCCTTCACAAGATACTCCGGATAAATATCCATTGGAAACACCTTGTCATATTCGCCAGACATGATGAACGCACGCTCACCGCCATTGATATTTGTATCAAAAACATACTCTTTCTCCTTGCCCATCAGCCAAGAGAAGTAAGAACGACTTACACTAAATTTGTTCAACCTTGGTGCAATCCATCCTAAGAACTCATTGTTGTGGTCTCCTTCTGGGATAACAGTAATCTGAGAATCAAAAGATCCTAAATATCCATCTGCTGAAATCTGCGTTCCTGACAATGCGTTTCCACTAATATAACGAACATCGTCTCCATCAATATTATTAGCAATCACATTTGCAACAGACTCTCCCACCCTCATATCATAGTACTGAGGTGTCTTCACGGAAGAACCTGTCAAAGCAACTTTCTTGGCAAAAGATATCTGTCCGTTTTTGAAAGCCGCACCAATCATAGCAACATCTTGCGGATTAATCGTCCAAACCACATCGCCCTTATTGATAGGATCAATGTGATGAATCTGAACACCTACATTTCCCGTTGGATGCGCACCAATGAATTCGTGCAACTCTACACCCTTTGTCTTCTTGTAGATGTTTGAAGCACTTTCAGCATTGATGCCAATGTGTATTTTCCCTGACGTTAATTTTGACAACGCATCAATTCCATACTGAAAATCCTCTTCTCTTCCCACCAAAATGTATTCAAAGTTAGGAGCCAAAGGAGCCGTGTCAAAACCAGAAATGAAAATCGCCTTGGGGTTATCGTTCGGATCAGCAACGATATCGTAAGGACGTTGCTTGATGAAAGCGAAGAAACCTGCGTTGAGCATCGCTTCTTTTACCTTCTCTGCCGATAACTCGGAAGGGCGCGCTTTTGGAAACTCTTCTGAAACGAATTGTCCATCCGACTTCAACCGAATGTCCAGAACCTTTCTCTTATCCCCACGATTTACTGCGACAACCTCGCCACTTACTGGGGAAACGAATTTCAAATCCTGATTTGTCTTGCTTTGGAACAAAACCGTCCCGACTTTCACTTTATCTCCCTCTCGGACAAGCACTTTCGGTTTGATGCCGTGAAAATCATCAGGTCTGACAGAAAACGACTCAGAAGCACCGACCTTCGCCAGTACTTCCTTTGCCTTTCCTTTCATGTTAATGTCAAGACCTTTTTTAATTCTAATCACCTCAGACATATAACTATAATTAATAAAATTTCTGAAAGTTTTTCAGCCAATAATTGACCTATAAAGGTACCATTATTTTCTGATAATTCCACGTTGCGAACCTTTTATAAAATCAACAATGTATTTTACTTCAGGTATCATCTCACATTCTGCCTCAACCCTCTCAATCGCTTGAGTCGTATTCAAATCAGACATATATATTATACGATAGACATTCATAATTTTTTCAATCGTCTCGTTGGAAAAATTTCGTCTGGTAAGTCCCACTTTATTGAGCATTTCAAATGATAACGGCTCACGCCCTGCCATAACATACGGAGGCACATCTTTTCCTACTTTTGATCCTCCCTGAATCATCACATGACCACCAATTCTGGTGAATTGGTGAACAAGCACACTACCAGAAAGAATTGCCCAATCATCAATGACCACCTCACCTGCAATTTGCGAGGCATTTCCAATGATAATGTGGTCTCCCAATCTACAATCATGCGCAATATGCGTATATGCCATCAACAAACAATTCGAACCTACTACCGTAGTTCCCTTCGATGCTGTTCCTCGATTTATGGTAGCACACTCTCTTACCGTTGTGTTATCACCAACGACAGCGGTCGTCTCCTCACCGACAAATTTCAAATCTTGAGGAATCGCAGAAACAACGGCATTAGGGAAAATCCTCACGTTCTTTCCTATCCTCGCACCACTCAAAACAGTGGCATGTGGCATAATAACAGTACCATCCCCAATTTCTACATTCTTATCAACGTAAGCAAAAGCACCGATCTCTACATTCTCACCAATTTTTGCCTCGGGATGAACAAAAGCCAATTCGTTTATCATAGACATTTATTTATTTTTCGTAATAAGAGCCAAAAACTCAGCCTCTGCACAAATCTTGTCACCGACAATCGCGTACCCCTTCATTGACGCACATCCACGGCGAACGTCCGTCGTCAAATCTAACTTGAAGATGACCGTATCGCCAGGAACCACCTTATGCCGAAATTTCACATTGTTGATACTCAAAAAATATGTTGAATATTTCTCTGGCTCATCAACCGTGTTCAACACTAATATACCTCCTGTTTGCGCCATTGCCTCTACCAACAGCACTCCTGGCATAACAGGCTCTTGAGGAAAGTGTCCACAAAAAAACGACTCATTGCCAGAAACACTCTTCACACCGACAACCCCACGTTCCTTCAGTTCAATAATCTTATCAATCATCAACATTGGCCAACGATGAGGCAAAAGTTGGCGAATTCTATTGACATCCATCAAAGGCTCTGCCGTTGGGTCATACACAGGGAATAGTATTTCCTGCTTCTTCAGTTTCTTAAATACCTTCTTAGCAAAATCTGTGTTGACTGTGTGTCCTGGACATGTTGCAATGATATGCCCTTTAATAGGCTTACCAATCAAAGCCAAATCTCCAATCACATCCAACAATTTGTGTCGTGCAGGTTCATTGTTGAAAGTCAGAGGTCTTCTTTGCAAATAGCCAAGGTCCGAGACTTGGATGCTCGGCATTCCAAGTAGAGATGTCAAATTATCAATTTGTACCTGCTCCATAGGCTGATCATAAATGACGATAGCATTATCCAAATCACCACCCTTGATCAAATTATTCTTTAACAAAACCTCTATCTCGCGAACAAACACGAATGTTCTACTCGCCGCTATCTCTTTTTTATAATCACTTAACGAAAATAGCTGAGCATATTGATTAGACAGAATTGGAGAAGGATACGACACCAAAACACTCACTTGAAAATCGTCGCTTGGCAAAATTTGGAATGTTGAAACACCATCAGCCGACTTGTATTCCAACTTCTTTGTAACAACAAAATACTCACGCTCCGCCTTTTGCTCCTCCAACCCCACCTTCTCAATTTCCTCAACATAACAAATCGCGCTCCCGTCTAAGATTGGAACTTCAGGTTGGTTAACTTGAATCAAACAGTTGTCTACCTGCATCGCATACAAAGCAGACATAATATGCTCAATAGTGCTTACTTTTGCATCACCATCTGCAATCACCGTGCCTCTTGAAGTTTCTACGACATTTTCAGCCAAAGCAGCAACCACAGGCTGCCCTTCCAAGTCAACACGTTGAAACTTAATCCCATGGTTCTCTGGAGCTGGATTAAACGTAATATCAATGTTTAAACCTGTATGCAATCCCTTACCGGAAAGCGAAAAGGCACTTTTTAGCGTATTTTGTTTAGACATATCTTATTTACTTAAATCATTCAATTTTTGTTGCAACTCTGCCACTTGTTTTTGCAAGTCAAACAATGTCTGGCGATATTCTGGAAAATTGCGGAAGCAAACGTACGATTTTCGGAATTTCATCGCATCCATAAATGGCGTACCAAAATAGATTTTATTGGGTTCTTCTATACTTTTGGTAACACCAGACTGCGCCTCAAGAATGGTTCCGTCAGCAATCTTCAAATGTCCGGAGATACCTGTCTGCCCCCCAAACATACAATGCTTTCCAACTTTCGTAGATCCAGCGATACCAGACTGGGCCGCCATCACCGTATCAGCACCCACCTCAACATTGTGAGCGATTTGAATCAAATTATCTAACTTAACACCCTTACCCACAACAGTCGCACCCATTGTAGAACGATCTACAGTCGTGTTTGCACCAATCTCAACGTTATCCTCCAAAACAACGATACCCATCTGAGGAATCTTCTCATAGTGTCCGTCAGGAGTCGGAGCAAATCCGAAACCATCTCCTCCAATAACGCAACCTGCATGAAGAATACAGTTGTTGCCAATGACACACTCTTTATAGATACGAACCCCAGGATAGATTATTACATTGTTGCCGACCTTCACATTGTCGCCAATATAAACTTGAGGATAGACTTGAACATTGTCACCCAACTTTGCACCATCCTCAACAACAGCATACGCACCAATATATGGATTTTCGCCAACTGTTGCCTTACCAGAAACAAAGGCTAAAGGTGAAACGCCACACTTCTTCGGTTTGAAACTGTCAACTAACTGAAGCAAAGAAGCCAAAGCATCGTATGAATTCGACACCTTAATAAGGGTGGCTGCAATCTCGTGTTCTGGCTCAAAATCATTATTCACCAAGACAACACTCGCCTTGGTCGTATAGATGTACTCAGTATATTTTTTATTTGAGAGAAATGTAAGCGTTCCAGGTTCACCTGATTCAATCTTCGAGAAATTGGAGACCTTAACATTAGGGTCACCAACAACATTACCTTTAAGGTAATCCGCTATCTGTTGTGCAGAAAATTCCATACCACGATATTTTTTACAAAAATAGAGAAATTCGCCTATTTTTAAAGGTAGATTTGAAAAAGTTTCTACCAAATTGCACAAAAGACAACCACAAAAAAAGAAAGAACACCATATAAATTGAGGAAATCAATGCATTTTGTTCTTATTGAATGACTTCAAGAATGATAAAATTTACTTTCCAATACAAAACTTAGAGAATATATTCCCCAATACCTCATCCGTCGTAATTTCTCCTGTAATCTCGCCTAAATGGTAAATACACTCACGGATGTCCTGGCTTAAAAAATCGCCAGAAATATTATCTTCCAAACCTTGCTGTACCCGAAGAATAGCGGAATAAGCATTCTTTAACGCTTCATAATGACGTATATTCGTTACCATCACATCACCATCTCGCACCATTGGTATCTGTGCAGACTGAACCAACACAGATTCTATTTCGTCCGTGTTTTCTGCATTTTTTGCCGAAATAAAAATCTGATTTTCAGAATATTGTTTATAGTATTCACTTATTTCTCTCTTTTTTTCTTCGTCTATCAAATCTACCTTATTGAAGACAATCAACAATTTCTGGTCGGACAGATGCTTTTTAATTTTCTCCGCCAAATCGTCCAAATGTTGTATAGACTGCGAAGCATCCACTACCCAAAGAACGACTGCAGCCTTATCTATCTCACGATAACTGCGTTCTATGCCTATCTTCTCTACCTTATCCGTTGTTTCTCGCAAACCCGCCGTGTCAATGAAACGAAACTGCATTCCATTTATCGCGACCGTGTCTTCAATGACATCACGCGTCGTACCATGGACATCCGAAACAATTGCCTTTTCCTCCTTCAACAACAAATTCAACAAAGTTGATTTACCCGCATTCGTTTCCCCCACTATCGACACTGGAATACCATTTTTTATGGCATTCCCAACGCTAAACGAATTTCTTAGTCGGCTGATTTTCTGTTCTATTTCGTCCGCCAAAGCTTTCAATTCAGAGCGATCTGCAAATTCCAACTCCTCGTGGTCTGCAAAATCCAACTCTAACTCCACTAAGGATGTAAAAGTAAGTAACCGATCGCGTAATATTTGCAGTTCTTTGGAAAAACCGCCTCGCATCTGATTCATTGCCAAACGATGAGAGGCACGATTTTGAGAAGCAATCAAGTCGGCTACAGACTCCGCCTGACTCAAATCCATTCTTCCATTCGCAAAAGCACGTTGCGTAAACTCGCCAGCCATCGCCATACGACAACCATGAGAAAGCAACAATTTCAATATCTCTTGTTGAATAAAAACAGAACCATGACAGGAGATTTCTACACTATCCTCCCCTGTGAAAGAATTAGGTGCGTAGAAAACCGTAGCCACCACCTCGTCTAAGACACTGCCATCATCATAGAGCAATCGACCAAAATGAACAGTATGAGTCTTTGACCCTTTCAAAGTAAAATTTTTCCTAACAGACCGGAATATAGCGTCTACAATATCAACCGAATTAAAACCAGAGACCCTTACCACGGCAATAGCACCCAACCCTGGCGCAGTCGAAATCGCACAAATTGCATCTTTCATCATTTTCCTTTTTTTACTCTACAATCAATGCAAAAATAGTGCTTTTCTATAAATCTTCACCCTCCTCTCATCATTTGAGACAAACAGGGGCAAACAACGACTGTCGCGTATCTATTTGTTGGAAACGACTTTCTTATTATTGGTAACAACAATTAAAGTCACTGCTACCAATATCAAAAAAATTCCAAAGATGATACGCTGCGTAAGAACCTCTCCAAAAACGAAAACACCGATACAAATGGCCGTCACAGGCTCTAAAGCGCCAAAAATCGCTGTCTTCGTACTTCCTATATGTTTTACTGCCACAGCCATCAAAACGAGAGAGAGCAAGCCTGGGAATATAGCCAAAATCAGAATGTAGCCCCACGCATCCATTGTCGTCGGCCACATAAGATGCGCCTGTTTCGTTGTCAACGAATGAAGAAGAACCACTACCGCACAGAAAAAAGACGAATAGAACGTCAGCTTAAAGGCTGAAATATTGAGATTCGCGCGATTTACTATTACTAAGTAAAGCGCATACGAAAGAGCAGAAATTAACACCAACGCAACACCCATTGCACTTAGACTTACCTCTGCGCCATAGTAGAGGACACAGACACCCAACAGCGCCAATACAATGGAAAACATCATCGGAAATGTTAATTTTTCGTGGAAGAATACTGCCATTATCACCGCAACCATAACGGGATAAACGAAAAGCAACGTTGAGGCTATTCCCGCATCCATGAAAACAAAACTTCCATAGTACGTAAGAGATGACAAGCCAAAAACAAATCCCAAAGCGGATAGATAAATCAACTCTTTGCGAGACAACTTGAATGACTCTTTCCGTACCACCACCGCAATAGCCAAAAATATCGCGGCCAGAGCAAATCGAAAGAATAAAGCTGAATCAGGATTAAATCCCATTTTATACAATGACAATGCTCCCAAAGGATTCATACCGTAGCAGACTGCAGAAAAAACAGCTGCTACATAGCCCTTTAAGTTTGTATTCATAGTTTTCTTTGAATTAATCAATGTTCAAATACGACGGTGCAAAGGTAGTGTAATAATTGTTTGAATAGTCATCAACTGAAATCAAATTCTCCCCAAATATCTGTTCCGATGGTCTCTCCCTTATATTCTGCGGTTTCAATTCTACCAACCTTTGGAGTCGTTTCACTTTCAAAAAGCTCATTAGGCATGTTATTAAAGAAATACAACACATCAGATTGGTTGCCACTCCGCATATCAACGTGGTGTGAATGGATATTGCGGTAAATCTGCAATTCATCTTTGGCACGAGTCAAGGCAACATACAAGCAACGGCGTTCTTCTTCTATTGCATCAATACCATTCTCTACCGCACGAGTTGTCGGATATGAGGCTGGCGAAGCTTTCAATAGATAACAAATTGAAGACTCCAAACCTTTGGCTGAGTGAATAGTTGTCAGAATGACGTTGTCCTTCTCCCCCGCTTCTCCTTGTTTAATGGTCGTTTCTAATTTTGGATCCAGCACATATTCGGAAACGAATTCCATGATTCCACTTGTTCCGATAGCCACTTGACAAAGGACATCAAAATCCTGCTTACGCCATTCCCATTCATCTTTGTAGATTTCTTTCAAACGAACTTCCATTGTCTCTAAAGTTTTTGAGATAGCGAGAGCAGGTTCAAATTGCAGGTTCTTAATATTATTGAGGGTAAGAGAGATTTCTTCTTGCAAACCACTACCTGCCAATTTATCCAAACATTGATCTAACGTCTCCTCTACAATCACATCATTGATGATTTTAGAGGCTGTGATTTCACCAATACCTTTCCAAAGCAACAAATAACGCATCCATGCCAATTCATCCTTAAAATTTGCAACAATACGCATTGGCGCAACTAAATCACGCACATGCTTCGACTGCATCAAACTCAATCCACCATAAACGATATATGGTATGTGCTTTGATATACACATAGACTCCACAGTACGCAAACCATAGAGAGAACGACACATCACCATATTGTCAGAGTAGCTCAGCCCTTTTTCCGAGATACTTCGCTTTATCTTTTCCGTTACATCATTCGCTTCATCCCATTCATCCTTGCAAGTTACGAAAACAGGCTTGCGACCTGCTCCCCGAACAGACATTAGGTTCTTATTGTACTGAAAAGATGAATTGTTCAAGATCCAATTTGAAAGATTAAGAATATTCTGTGTAGAACGATAATTAATAGTTAGATTCATACGCTCTGCATAAGGAACCAAATTCGTAAAATTATGCATTGTCTTAAAATCTGCTCCACGGAACGCATAGATACTCTGCGCATCATCTCCCACGCAGAACAAATGGCAATTTTCATAAAAGGAACTTAAAAGTTGATATTGCAACGGATTTGTGTCTTGCATCTCATCCACCAAAATATGATCATAACGACCCACAATAAATTTGCGAGCATCTTCATTTTTCTGCAATCCTTTTGCCACTATATTTAGAATATCATCATAGTCTATATATTTATGCACTGTTTTATACGCAAAATAACGACGGATTACTTCCTCATACACAGGCTTATTTAACTCTATACTCTTTAACGTAGAAGCTTCGTCTGCAATTGAATTGCTGTAGAGTTTCGTGCGCATAGCATCCGTCAAAGAACAACGAGCATTCACGGCATACGAATAGATATCCAATACATCAGCTGGTTTAATGACATGCTTCTCCTTGTCTTTCAATCCTTTTCCACATAGCAGTTTGATACAACTTTCCCGATCATCCTCATCAAGCAACGTATAGTCGTGATATGCAAATACCTTCGGATTATTGGTGATAATGTCCATGCACCACGAGTGAAACGTCTGGCCACGCAAGCCATCCAAAGGAAATCCACTCATCTCTAATTTGATACGTTCCACAATCTCACGAGCAGACTTTCGCGTAAAACTCAGAATCAAGATGCGATAGGGAGCGACACCCGACTGAATAAGATATTGCGCTCGTGCAATAATCGTACGTGTTTTTCCCGTACCCGCTCCTGCCATCACCAACAGATGTTTTCCTGCAAATTCCGCCGCGGCACGCTGCTGTTCGTTCAATTCTGCCATGTTTGTCTATTTTTATACAAAAATAAAGAAAAAGCGTAAGTAGAGTAAACACGACAATTAAACAATTCACAAAGTCATATAATTCTTTCTAATAATGTAATTTTGCATCAAATATAAAATGAAACATAAAGCAATATAAGACAATGAACAGAGAAGAATTGTTTGAGAATATCAAACGAAAAAAATCATTCCTATGTGTAGGATTGGACACTGATGTAAATAAAATTCCTGAGTTTCTGTTTGATCGCGAGAGCAACGACTATGATCCTGTTTTTGAATTTAACAAGAGTATCGTAGATGCCACGGCAGACCTTTGCGTCGCCTATAAACCAAACTTGGCTTTCTACGAGAGCCTGGGCGTCGCAGGATGGATCTCCTTAGAGAAGACGATTGACTATATCCGCACAAACTACCCTGATCAATTTATTATTGCCGACGCTAAACGTGGGGACATCGGAAACACTTCTGCTATGTATGCACAAGCTTTCTTTGATGGTTTAGGCGTAGATGCCGTAACGGTTGCTCCTTACATGGGAGAGGACTCTGTTACTCCATTCTTGAAACACGAAGGCAAATGGGTGGTTCTTTTGGCGTTGACTTCAAACAAGGGTGCGTTTGATTTTCAATTCACTGAGAGCAAGGAAGACGGAGACAAACTCTACGAGAAAGTTTTGAAGACTTCTCAGAAATGGGCAAACGAAGATGCTATGATGTATGTCGTTGGTGCTACAAAAGCCGAAATGTTGAGCGATATTCGTAATATCATACCAAACCATTTCCTTTTAGTACCAGGTATAGGTGCGCAAGGCGGAAGCTTAGAGGAAGTGGTAAAACACGGAATGAACAGCCAGTGCGGTTTGTTGGTCAACTCTTCTCGTGGAATCATCTACGCTTCAAATGGCGAAGACTACGCCGAGAAAGCTCGTGAGGCTGCCAAGACAGTTCAACTTCAGATGGCAGAATACTTGAAAGACCTCAAATAAAGTTATTGCAATACGATAAAACTTTTTCAAGCATAAAAAAGGTGAGTTCTTCTATTAGAACTCACTCTTTTTTCTTATTACTTCTGTTGGTATTTTTTTTGCGGACAGCAATAAAATCTTACATCTTTTATAAAATTATTTCACCTCTTCCAACCGAACGTTAGGAGATTGTTGCATTACACTTTTAGATACAATTACCATCGTGTAGGGACGCATCGTGTAACTGCACTCTTCCTGACGCACCGCTTCGTATGAAACTATCAAAGAATCCCCATTTTTTACAACACTCTTCACATGCAAATCTGTAGGACAATTTGTTTCTGGCAATACAATGTTTATGGCAGACTCCTTTGAGAAATCAATCTCTGTTGGAAGTCCTCCCTCACCCATCACGGCCGCCATTCCTAACACGCTATCGCGTTCTGCCTCCGAATTTAAAACCAATGGAACATCCTCTACATCATTTCTGACAAAATAATGAGTTCCTTCCTTAAATTCAACATTCTCAGACTCTTGACCGCATCCAGCCATCACAGAGACTCCTACTAATGCCATTATTAGTTTCTTCATTTTTTTGTTTTTCTTACAAAGATAAAATCTTCTCACAAAAAAGCAAATGTTAATTCAAGCCATAGATACCTCCAGGAAACGAACAAACGACATCTTTCATCTCCAAGTCAAACAATATAGAAGACAACTCGTTCATCGGTAGTTGTAATTTACGTACCATTAAATTCACCTGCATCCGTCCTTCTATCTCTAATGCTTGCACCACCAAGCGTTCTCGTTCCGTCAAATCCATAAACAAAGAGAGTTGGACAGCCTCCTTCTTTTGCGTCTTCTGATCCCAATTCATCATCTGAATTATGTCATCGGCATTCTCTATCATAACGGCTCTATTCTTCTTTATAAGTTCATTACAACCGATAGAATAAAGATCGCCCACTCTACCTGGTAAAGCACACACCTCACGACTATAGGAATCTGCAAAGTCCGCTGTTAATAGTGCTCCTCCTTTTTCGCCCGACTCTACAACCCAGATAACATCGCACAAACCCGCTATAATTCTATTTCGAGACACGAAATTTTTACGATCCACAGAGCTATGTGAATGGAACTCAGTCAACAAACCTCCGTTTGCAAACATTCGTTCTGCCAACCCCCTATGCTCAGCAGGATAAATCATATTCAGTCCATGTCCCACCACACCGACTGTTTGCAGACCTAAATCTAAAGCGCATCGGTGAGCAGTGCCATCCACGCCATGCGCCAACCCACTGACAATCAATAGGTCAGGTACTTTTTCTGACAATTCCTTTAATATGCCATTAATATGGATTCTTCCATACGTTGTCATTTTACGAGTACCCACCACGCCAATCACACATTTCTCCTCCAAATGCATACTTCCTTTTCGATAAAGGACTATCGGACAATCCTCACACTCTTTCAGTCGTTTTGGATAGTCAGCCTCCACATCGCAAACAGCCTTTCCGCCTACTTTCGCCAAAAAATCCAACTCTCGCTTTGCGTAATCCATCAGATTCGGATGTTTGATCGACTCTGCCAAAACAGTACCTACACCTGAAACCATCTCCAACTTACGTTGAGGCGTTTCTAACACGTTTTTAGCGCCCTCAAATGTTGATATTAACCGACGCGCCAAAACAGGACCAACCCCTCTCGCCATTGTCAACGCAATGTAAGATGCCAACTCTTCCACTGACACTTTTCCCGAGGTCTTCTCAAAACCACTATTATTTATATTTTCTTCTGATGACATAACAAAACAAGCCTTATTTTCTTCATCTGCGAAGATAACAATTTTAATTCACATTTATTTATTAAATTTGCGTCTAATGTTCAAAACAAAAACAAAATGGAATCTACTAGACTTAACAAAATAGACCGCTTGGTTCAAAAAGAATTAAGCGACATTTTTCAGAAGTTCACAAAGTCATACGGGGGAGTACTTATCTCCGTGACATCCGTGTCCGTCTCTTCCGACTTAAGCGTTGCACGCGTTCGCTTGTCTATTTTCCCTAATAACAAACAAGAGGAGATGATGGAAATGATCAAAAAGAGTGCAAAATCAATCCGATATGACCTCTCTCAACGCACTCGCCATCAGTTGAGAATCATCCCTGAACTTACTTTTTTCTTAGATGATTCTCTCGACTATTTGGAACACATTGACCATCTTTTGGGTCTTGACAAAAAGAAAACGGAGAACGGAGAAGCCATAGAAAGCAAAGATTAAGTAAGAGTATGCGTTTGCAGCTTTTCATTGCACTCCGTTATCTTTTCTCTAAGAAAAGCCACAATATCATTAACATCATCTCAATGATATGTGCGGGAGGTGTCTGCATCGCTACCATCGCACTTATCTGCACGCTTTCCGTCTATAATGGATTTCAACAACTGATCTCTGGGGTAATATCTTCATTCGACCCCGACCTGAAAATAGAACTTGCAGAAGGGAAAATTTTTGACCCAACAGACGTGATTTCTAAGATTAGAAATGTCAACGGAGTAAACATGTTTTCGGAAGTCTTGGAAGAAACAGCACTCATTCGAGGTCAAGAAAAACAAACTTTTGCAACCATCAAAGGAGTTTCCCAGAATTATAGTCAACTAATCAACGCTCAATCAATTACAGAAAATGGCGCATTTATACTTCAAGATACGGAACGTGATTATACCGTTTTAGGGGCTGCATTGGCAAATCAAATAGAGGCTAATTTGGGATTTACACCTGTCTCATTCTATGCACCTAAGTATGCGACAAAAGTAAATGTGGCTAACCCATCCGGAGCATTTAACAGCATTGATGTCAATGTAAGAGGAATATATGCGACGCATCAATATGACATTGACAGCAAGTATGCCTTCTTTCCTATTCAAGACACTCGCAAGCTGTTCAACTATGGGAATGTTGTCTCTGCCGTTGAAGTAAAAGTTGACAACGGGAAAACAGACGAAGTGCAAAAAAACATTCAAAAGGCATTAGGAGATAGATACACTGTACAAAACAAAGAGGAACAACACGAGGATTTCTACAAGATGATGCGAATTGAGAAGTGGATTACCTTTCTTATTCTGTTTTTCATACTATTGATTTCTATTGTCAATATAATAGGGTCGCTCTCTATGCTCATTTTGGAAAAGAAAAATGATATTCAGACACTTCGCAATTTAGGGGGAACGAACACTTTCATCCGTCATATTTTCTTGCTGGAAGGTTGGCTTATCAGTGCATTGGGAGCCGTTTTAGGATTAGTCATAGGTTTAATTCTCTGCCTTCTACAACAACATTTTGGAATCATCAAATTAGGCGCAGGAACAGACGACGGAACATTCTTAGTCAACGCATACCCCATTTGCGTACATTGGAAAGATGTCGCACTTGTGCTGTTTACCGTATTATTTGTAGGACTCATCGTAGCATGGTGGCCCACACGCTACATCAAGCAACAATAAACGACTAAATGTTAAAGAGAATTCTTGGGGGTCAATATGGTTTCTACCTTACTACGGATGAATGTGACGTTCACCTAACATTTTGTCAAAGTCTCTCTGAACATCTTTCAAATTTTTAATCTCCATCATCAACTCTTGCAATCTATCCATATCATTCTCAGTCAACGACTTAAGCTTTTCCATTCGTTCATCAATTTCGTGTTGTAACCAAGTACTCTTGAAATTATTCAGTGCATAGAGTACCTCCTTGCAATACATTTCAGGGTCGCTCATAGAGAGGGTTTTTGCCTTAATACGGCTATCTGCGTTCTTATCAAAAATACGGCTCAACGGATACGGATCGGACATCACAGAACTTGCCACCTCAACGAAATTCGAATTCACATTTTTTTGGAAATAATCTTCTGAGGAGATTCCACTCTCCTGATAACGCCTCCAATAATCCTGCAACATCTGTTGATAAGTGTCATTATTCAACACAAAGCCATCTGCATCCAAATCCTCCTTGATATATTGAACAACTGGCACCTCAATTTCTTCCTCCTCTCCTGCTTCAGTTTCAATTTTCATTACAATCGGCATACTTCCAAAACGCACCAAACATTGAATAAGGTCACGCTCAACATTCTCGCTCCACAATTGAGGTTTAAGATCGGCAAAAGTTGGAATAGGTTCATTAGATTGAGTCTGAGAAATCCTATCTGCCAAATTAGGACCAACCGCCGACTCCATTCGTTTGCGATTCAGTGCATTGATTCTATCCAACAATACACCTTCTCCTATTCCTAGCATACCTGCAGCC
>CAVKBM010000019.1:0-28443 GCA_963654355.1 Bacteroidaceae bacterium
CGCTATAGGAAGATACTCACCCACTGCTTTTTGAATGGACTCAATATTGTCTTCCTCATTATACACAGGAATGATGATTGTGAACTGATACTCATTTGTACGATTTTTCTTCTCAATCACTTGAGAAGAAACAAACTGCTTTTCCATCTATCTAAAATTTTCGTCCTCTATTCTATTATTTTTCGCTTCCCGTAATTCTCAACTCCTCCTTATCCTCTTTTTTGAATGAGATGCGTGCAAATGGGTTTTTGATGCGATTACCAAAATCCGGCATCGCCCATCCCAAACCAAGCCCTGCACATTCTAACTTGTTTAGATGGCTCTTTACCTCCACAACAATGAAGAATTTCGGAGTGAAATAATATCGCGTTACGAGTTTCAAGTACATGTAGTTTTCAAGTAGGTTGCTGTTTTTATTTCCATCTTCATCATATTCAGGAACTTTCACCTTATTTAGGCAATAAAAACCAGCATGGACACCAACATTCACCCGATCCATCGTGATTTCATTAGCCAAGGCGACACCCAACCTTATCTTATTGACAAACGCATCTTCTTTGATGAAATTATAGCGTGTATTTTCAGTCCTCTGCGTGCCATCATAGGCACTATTAAAGAATCCGTCGACCGCAATACCTAACCTATAGGCATTTGAAATTGGAACATATCCACCAAAGTTGATTGTCCCATTCGGATAATATTTGTCTGCTCTTTCAAGTTGATTGACCGCACCTGCCGCATATGCCTCTAATGCCAACCAATGATGGACGGAATGGGCAGAGTGCTTGATAGGAAGTGGCCACACATTTGGTGTATATTTCAGCCCCACCTGCGCGTTCGCCATCATCGCATTTCGAGTTTTCCTGGTGATGTTAGCATTGTTGAACGCCATTACGTTTGCGCCCAACGTGATGATCCAACGAGAAGCAGGTTTTGTATAGTTTTTTGAAAGTCCGATATCCATGTTCAGTCCTAAATCCCACACCCCCGTTACAGGTGCGTAATCGTGATAATCGTGCGTTTCACCCTTTGCCAATACGAGACCCGCTAGCCCCGAACCCCATTTCAAGTTGAGGGAAAACATCTTCGTATGCACCATAGGCCAATGGAAGTAGGTCATCACTGGGATAGTGTGGCGATCATACTTAGAATCAGGCATACGAAGATAACCGACAGAGAAACCAACTGTCGGAAAATTGTAAGTATATTCCCAATTATGATTACCGAAGAGAGGTAACTCCATAGAAGCCTCTCCTCCATAGACAGAAGCACCGCTTGCGTTGCCAAACAACCAACCATACTGTCCTTCCGCCTTTATTCTAAAAATCGTATTTTGCTGAGCCTGACAAGGGGAAACCACAAAAAGTAACACCCAGAAAAACAAGCTTTTTATCAATTGCTTCATACAATCACTATACCTATATGAGGGTACAAATTTACATTTTAAAATGCGATTGCCTAAAGGTTTTGAAAAAGAATTGACACACTAATTAACACAGCCATAGTATGGCTAAAACAACACAATCCGTTCTTTTATCAACACACATTCCAACTCCTAATTCCCCACTCCTAATTCCTCATTCACCAACCACTCCCCAATCGTCCCTGTCTCCGAGGAGAAACCACAGCCAATCTTGAAGAGTTTGCGACTATCTGAGGCATATTCTCGGTCATAGCCCTTCTCATTGATTTGTTGCAAGGCTTCCTCCGCTGTACAGTCCAACTTAAACTCAAAGATATAGATGAATTTATCCGTCTCGATGACGCAGTCTACACGGCCTTGGGACTGTTGTTTTTCAACGTAGACAAAACCACCTTCAACGATTTTGTTAAACGTCTGTATGCCGACAGGGTACTTCATACCAAGTTTTTTCTGTGTTTTGACAGAGATACAAAAAAGAAATGTGTCCACCGTAAAAGGAGTACATTCCCCATGTCTGAACATCTCCACCCACTTCAAAATCTAAAAAAATGAAATGAAAACCTTACCTTTGTAGAAAATCTAAAAACAAAAATGTCAAAACATCTTCTTTTACCACTATTTCTATTCGCTTCATCCTTACTTCATGCAGGAGCGTTGGACGATTTTCTCAATTCAGACAATTTGAAGCAAGCGGGAATCGGATTTCTCCTTGTCAATATGGAAAACGGAGAAGTGGTAGCAGAACATCAACCTAACGTTTGCAGGAATCCTGCCTCTGTAACCAAACTGTTAACCACAGCCACAGCAATGGAGCTGCTATCTGACACTTTCCGCTTTAAAACCACAATTGAATACGCTGGTGAAATCTACGATTCCGTTCTCTGTGGAAACCTATACATTCGCGGCGGAGGGGATCCGACGTTGGAATCACCCCACAATCCAGTAAAAAACAAATTTTTTAGTTCCGTTCTTGACACTCTACAGAGATTAGGAATAAAAACTATTGATGGGAAAATTATCGGAGATGCCTCCCTATTCAGAGAAGACGGTTCACCATCGAACTGGTTAGTCGAAGATGTCGGTTCGTCCTACTCTCCCACACCCTCTTGCTTGTCGGTATGCGACAACCTTCTGTCATTCGTCCTCACCTCCGACACAAATGGTTTTTCCATAACTAAAATGTCTCCCTACACCCCACTTTTCCAACCAGTCATCGAAGCGACACAAAATGAAAATAAAACGGCAGGATGGCGGTTCACAAAGTCAGATTTCTCTTGGAATCCCATCATCCGCGGTAATTTCCCATTAAAGACAGCCCAATTTCTTAAAACGGAGCTGTCTGAACCTGCTTATTTCGTAGCAGATTCCCTTCGCAACTTGCTCATCCAAAATAACATATCGGTTACATTTAACTCGACTACCACAAGACTGACACAACCAGACACCCTACGAACGCCCCTATACGTCTACCAGTCTGCCACCCTTCGTGACATTGAACGAATGACCAATTATAAAAGTATCAACCTATTTGCAGAAAATATATTCTTAACACTATCGTTGCAAAAAGATTCACAGAATCCATGTACAAATTGGCGTTCATCACTCGTTGTTTCCAACTATTGGAAAAGCAAAAAAATGGAGAGTGACAGAATTTTTCAAGTGGACGGCTCTGGAATGTCTACGAAAAATGCCATCTCGCCACACTTCTTAGTTGATATGCTCTCCTATATGTACAACGAGAGTCCCTATTCTCAATCGTTTCTATCAACATTACCTATCGCAGGAAAAAGCGGAACCGTTGCCTCTTTGATGAAAGGCACACCTTTGGAAGGTAAAGTGTATGTGAAAAGTGGTAGTATGGAACGCGTAAAAAACTACGCTGGCTACATTTTTGCCAATGGTAAAAGCTATGCCTTTTGCGTGATGGTTTCCAATTTTTCAGGAACAGCCAGACAAGTGATGCAACAAATCAGCATCCTCTTAAATGGAGTAATAAAAGAGGACAAACAACTCATCAAACAGAAATAATTCTTCAGTAAAGGTACCTATTTTATAGACCAATTTGACAACGTAATTAGATAAATCTTAAAAATCAGCACAATCTAATTTTTTAACTTTGCTATGTTAAAAGAATATGTTGTGAAACACGTCCACGCGAGTTTCGTTCGATTTGCGTGGATTTTTGTTTGCAACACAATTATAACATTTGTTAACGATTCTTAGGAGTTATTAATAGGAACGAAAAAAATGTTGTAGCAATTTTACCGTTAGAAAGTAGTTTTTCTATTAGATGACACTTGCAAATATAACATTTGTTATCTGGTTTTGACTTAGTTGACAAAAATATTTCAAATTATACTTATGAAGAAAAATTTCATTTTTGTGATAGCTCTTCTGGGAACGATGACTGGAGCATCACTGACATTCAATTCATGTGGAGGAGACCAAAGTCCACAAGTGCCAGCACAAGCGGCAACTGTATGCAATGTGCTGACAATCACTAAAACCAACTGTGCTACAAACGACCTCTATTCAGCAAGTATCAAAGGACAGCAGGATGTCAGCATCATGCCACAAGTAAGTGGCACACTCGTAAAGCTTTGTGTGAAAGAGGGTCAAAAAGTACACAAAGGGCAGATTATGTTTATCATTGACCAGGTGCCATACAAATCGGCGTTTGCAACAGCACAAGCAAATGTAACCGCTGCAAAGGCATCCGTTGCAACAGCACAGCTGACATACGACAGTAAAAAGGAGCTGAGGGCGAAAAACATCATCTCAGACTTTGATCTACAACAAGCGGAGAACACCTTGTACAATGCAAAGGCTGGTTTGGCGCAAGCAGAGGCACAAGAGGTGAACGCCCGCAACAGCCTTTCATACACTGAGGTGAAGAGTCCAGTAGACGGAGTTGTGGGTACGCTCCCATTCCGTGTAGGTGCACTGGTTTCACCATCTATGCCAACCGCTTTAACGACTGTCAGCGACAACAAAGACATGTATATTTATTTCTCAATGACAGAGAAACAGATGTTAGAGATCGTTCGTCAGTATGGAACAAAAGAAAAGGCTATCAAAGAGATGCCAGAAATCACTCTTCTTTTAAGCGATGGAAGCATCTACGAGCAGAAAGGTAAGTTGGAAACCATCTCTGGAGTGATTGACGAAAACACTGGAAGTGTCAGCTTCCGCGCAGTTTTCCCTAACAAAGACGGATTGTTGAGCAGTGGTGGTTCAGGAAACGTGTTGATTCCATCATACCACGAAAATACAATTGTTATTCCTCAAAGCTGCACATTTGAATTACAAGACAAGCGTTTTGTCTACAAAGTGATAAATGGAGCCGCTACGGCAACAAACATTACAACAGTACGCACAGACGACGGACGAAATTACATCGTTACATCAGGCTTGAACGAGGGAGATGTCATCGTTGCAGAGGGTGTAGGTATGATGCGTGAAGGTACGCTCATCCAGCCTAAAGAGCAAAGTGAAGCAGCTGCACCAGTTGCAGTTGTCGCTACAGATTCGCTTGCAAGCGACAGCGCACAAGCAACGGAAAAATAAATTTAAAGAGAGTAAATTATGAATCTGAGAACATTTATTGACCGTCCGGTACTATCATCCGTAATCTCCATTACGTTAGTACTTCTGGGTATCATTGGATTAAAATCATTGCCAATTGAACAATATCCAGACATTGCGCCTCCAACCATTATGGTGACGACCACCTATTATGGTGCAAACGCAGAGACTATCCAGAAAGCCGTCATCGCCCCTTTGGAAGAGGCAATCAACGGAGTTGAGGATATGACCTATATGACGTCTTCTGCCACTAATACAGGTAGTGCAACCATCACAGTCTACTTCAAACAGGGTACAGACCCAGATATGGCGGCGGTGAACGTGCAAAACAAAGTGGCGACAGCGACGGGTTCACTTCCATCGGAAGTAACCTCAGTGGGTGTAACAACCATGAAACGCCAAACCTCCATTTTGCAAGTGTTCTCGTTGCACAGCCCTCACAACACATACGACGAGAACTTTCTTTCAAACTATATCAACATCAACTTAAAGCCTGAGATTCTTCGTATCCAGGGTGTTGGTGAGGTTTACACATTGGGAGCAGACTACTCTATGCGTATCTGGATGAAGCCAGACGTGATGGCACAATATCGCCTCGTTCCTTCAGATGTTATAGCTATTTTGGCAGACCAAAACATCGAGGCAGCGACAGGTACGATTGGAGAAAACTCAAACCAGAACTTCCAATACACTATGAAGTACAAAGGGCGTCTGCAGACTCCAGAAGAGTTTGGCGAAATCGTCATTAAGAGTACTGAGGATGGTGAAGTTTTGAAATTGAAAGACATTGCCAACATTGAGTTAGGTCGTGATAGTTACGGATTCGTCGGAACGATGAATGGACACGAAGGAGTAGGATGTATGATCTTCCAAACTGCAGGGTCTAATGCGACAGCCGTAAATGCAGAGATTAATAAGTTTTTGGACGAAGCCAAAAAGTCATTCCCTGCAGATATTGAGATTGACCAAATGATGAGTACGGACGACTTCCTTTACGCATCTATCCACGAAGTTGTAAAGACATTATTTGAGTGTATCGTTTTGGTTATTTTAGTGGTGCTGATCTTTTTGCAAAGTCTCCGTGCCACGTTAATTCCACTTGTCGGAATCATCGTGTCGTTGGTAGGTACATTTGCCTTCATGGCAATAGCGGGATTCTCTCTCAACTTGATCACACTATTCGCATTGGTGTTGGTAATCGGTACTGTGGTGGATGATGCCATTGTGGTGGTCGAAGCCGTGCAGGCAAAATTCGATATAGGATATAAGTCCTCCTACATGGCGACACACGATGCAATGAAAGGAATCACGAGTGCCGTCATCACCTCGTCATTGGTGTTTATGGCAGTGTTCGTGCCAGTCTCATTCATGGGTGGAACAAGTGGTGTGTTTTATACACAGTTCGGTATCACAATGGCAGTAGCCGTTGGTATTTCGGCCGTCAATGCGTTGACGTTAAGTCCAGCGTTATGTGCCATCCTACTCCATCCACACGATGAGAAAGAAGAAGGGAAAAACACTTTCGCCAATCGTTTCAAAAAGGCCTTCAATGCGGCATTTGCAGGTATGTCTGCAAAATATAGAAACGGATTGATGTTCCTCTTCAAACGCAAATGGATTGTGGGAGTATCATTGGTTGCCAGTGTTGTACTTTTGGTCTACTTGATGAACAAGACCAAGACAAGTTTGGTGCCAGATGAAGATCAGGGAACCGTTATGGTCAACGTTACAACCCCTGCAGGAAGTTCAGTTAAACGTACCGACGAAATCATGTGTATGATCAACAACAGAATCATGTCCATTCCTGAGGTGAAGAACGTTATGAAGACCACAGGTTATGGTTTGATTGGGGGTCAGAGTAGTACGAATGGAATGTTCATTGTGAAGTTGAAACACTGGGATGAACGTAATGGGGAAGAGCATAGCGTATCTACCGTCATCAAGAAAATCTATGGTGCGACAATGGATATCAAAGATGCGCAGATTTTCGCTATGGCACCAGGTATGATTCCAGGATACGGTACTGGTAACTCTATCGACTTGAACGTACAGGACAAGCTGGGTAACGACATGACAACCTTTTACAACTACGCACAACAATACATCGGAGCATTGAACCAACGTCCAGAGATCCAAATGGCTTATTCAACCTTTGCGTTGAACCACCCTCAATGGCTTGTCGAGTTGGATGCTGCGCAGTGTAAGCGTATGGGAGTCGCTCCATCAACCGTTCTTTCTACCTTGAGTGGATACTTTGGAAACTCATACGTTTCAAACATCAACCGCTTTTCAAAGGTATACAGGGTGATGATTTCCGCTGTGCCAGAACAGCGTGCGACCGAACAATCATTGAGCAACTGTTTCGTCAGAATGAACAACGGAGAAATGGCTCCGCTCAGCCAATTCATCACTTTAAAGCGCGTGTATGGAGCAGAGAACCTAAGCAGGTTCAACATGTACAACTCTATCGCTGTGAGCGTCATGCCAATGGCAGGGTATAGTTCTGGAGAGGCATTGAACGCAGTTAAAGAGGAAGCAGCCAAGATCTTACCTAAAGACTACACATACGACTTCGGAGGTATCTCTCGTGAGGAGAATGCGCAAAGCGGACAAACCGCTATCATCTTTGGTATCTGTATCTTGATGATTTATCTAATCTTGTGTGCCCTGTACGAGAGTTTCTTGGTTCCTTTCGCAGTCATCTTATCTGTCCCTGCAGGATTGATGGGTGCGTTCGCTTTCACAAAAATCTTAGGATTGGAGAACAACATCTACCTCCAGACAGGTTTGATCATGCTAATCGGATTGTTGTCAAAGACAGCCATCTTGTTGACAGAGTATGCATCTGAGAGGCGTCGTTCTGGAATGTCAATCACCTCAGCAGCGTTGATGGCGGCGAAAGACCGTCTCCGTCCTATCCTAATGACCGCCCTCTGTATGATCCTCGGACTCCTTCCATTGGCAGTCGCAACAGGTGTAGGCGCGAATGGTAACCGCTCTTTGGGAACAGGTACTGTCGGAGGTATGATCATTGGAACAGTCGCATTGTTGTTCTTCGTACCTTGCCTCTTCATCGTGTTCCAATGGATTCAAGAGAAACTTTCTCCTAACCAAGCTGAAAAATCACAAGATTGGCAAATAGAAGAAGAAGTGGCCCAAGCCAAGAACGAAAGACAGGAATATTTGGACAATAAACCGAAAGAATAATGAAAAAACAAGTGATATTTACCGTAGCGACAGCCCTTTGGCTGTCGAGCTGCGGACTCTATAAAAAATACGAGCCTCAGACCTCGACCCCAGACAATCTCTTCGGTCAGATCGACACCACTGGCATTTCCGAGAATATTGTAGCAGACTCAACCTCGTTCGGCGAGCAAGATTGGCACGAAGTTTTCACCGACGCTCAACTTCAAGCCCTCATAGAGAAGGTATTGAGCCAAAACAGCGACTTGCTTCAAGCTCACCTCAACATAGAACAAGCAAAGATTGCTCTCAGAATGTCCAAGCTTGCGTACGTTCCAGGTTTTTATTTCACACCTTCGGGGACACTCAGCAAAATTTTGGACAAGAACTATAGTCTGACCAAGACTTTCGAGATTCCAATCACGGCAAGTTGGGAGTTTGACATCTTCGGGAAACTGACCAACAAAAAACGCCAGGCCCAAGCCGCATACGCACAAACCCAAGAAGCGGAACAGGCCATCAAAACCCAGTTAATCAGCACGACTGCCAACCTTTACTACACTCTTCTAATGTTGGATCGACAAAAAGCCATCCTTGAAGAGACTGAAGAGAGCTGGAAGAATAGTGTTGAAGTAATCAAATCGATGAAAGACGCAGGCATGAGCAACGAGGCCGCCGTAGCACAGATGGAAGCAGCTTACTTCAGTGTCAGTGCTAGCCTTTTAGATGTCAAGTCCTCTATCCATAGTACCGAAAACACACTTGCCGCACTCATGCATGAGACTCCACAACATATCTCAAGAGGTTCATTGGATGAGCAACATTTTCAAGAACAATACTCATTAGGAGTGCCAATGAAGATGCTGCAGAACAGACCCGATGTTCGTAGCGCAGAACTCGCCCTTGAAAAAGCTTACTATGCGACAAACGAGGCAAGAGGGAATTTCTACCCTAGCATCACCATCAACGGATCTTTAGGGTGGACTAACTCAGCAGGAAGTCTACTTCTAGACCCTGCCAAATTCGTTGCTGCGGCAGTCGCCTCACTCACACAGCCTATCTTCAGCCATGGCCAAATTGTTGGAGGATTGAAGATTGCCAAAGCACAACAAGAACAGGCTAAAATCTCGTTCGAACAAACCTTGCTGGAAGCTGGTATGCAAGTAAGCAACGCACTGACGGAATACCGCACAGCACGACAGAAAAAGATCTTCATTGACCAACAAACAGAAGCCTTAGGCCGTGCGGTGGAAAGTACAGAACTCCTCATGCGCCACGGCACAACCACCTACTTAGACGTATTGACAGCCAAACAAAGTTACCTTTCTGCGCAGCTGACGCAAGTTCAAAACCAAATCGCAGAGATACAAGCCATCATCACCTTGTATCAGTCATTGGGAGGTGGACGATAGAAAAGACTACTCAGTAGCAATCCTTTTCGTTAAACCAGACGAGCAAAGACAAATAAATTTGTCTTTGCCGTGGCAAGAAAAGGTGCATGAAATGAACATTTTCGTATTTTCAATAGTTAGAGAAACCCTCTCTTCCGATTTTCCTCGGGAGGAGGGTCTCTTTTTAAAGTTGGATTTTTTCTTTGTAAATCATACCTTTGTAGCAACTATTGTAAAAGCCCACCAAAGATGAATTGGAACGATTTTAAGTTTATCGATTTGTTTGCAGGTATCGGAGGAATCCGATTAGGATTTGAAGCGGTAGGAGGACATTGTGTTTTTTCTTCTGAATTTGATGAAGATGCGTGCAAAACCTACGAAGCGAACTTCGGAGAACATCCCTCTGGCGACATCACGAAAATCGATGCCAAAGACATTCCCGATTTTGATATTCTATTGGGTGGGTTTCCATGTCAAGCATTCTCAATTATAGGAAAAAAAGAGGGATTTGCAAACGAAACTTGTGGAACGCTTTTCTTTGAAATAGAGCGAATTCTGAAAGAAAAAAAACCACAAGCCTTTATGCTAGAAAACGTTAGAAACCTAACTGCCCACGATAATGGCAATACATTTAAAGTGATCAGAAAACATTTAGAATCTATGGGGTACACAGTTTACGCAAAAGTCCTTAACGCATTAGATTTTGGTGTACCTCAGAAAAGAGAAAGGATTATTATCGTGGGATTCAAAGACCCTATCCTGTTTGCATTTCCATCTCCAGTAGCAGAAAATGAGAGGTCATCATTAAAATCAATTTTAGAAGAAAATGTTTCTGAAAAATATTATGTAAAACCCGCAATTCGAGACTCTCGACTGATGAGGTTAAAAGATCCAAATTATCCGAAACCATACATTTCGCACGAAAATATGGCAGGAAGCGTTACCCCACATCCATATTCTTCGTGCCTTCGAGCAGGAGCATCCGCAAATTATATTCTCATCAATGACGAAAGAAGACCAACAGAACGTGAAATGCTTCGCCTTCAAGGGTTTCCAGACAACTTTAAAATCGTAGTTCCATACTCTAAAATCAAACACCAAACGGGAAACTCTGTTGCTGTTCCTGTGATTAAAGCAGTAGCTAAACAAATGATTTCTGCACTAAAGGATTACGAATTAAATATATCCTAAGAGGGCTTCCCTCCTTTTAACAAAATTTACCGCATCACACCGCCCAAAAATCCACCATTTTAAGTAAATTTGCACTTTGATATGTAATTTCTATAGTTCTAGAATCAAATTGTAACAGAAAACAGTTTCATAACCAAAAAACAATGAACGAGAATAACAATGTGCTAAACACCGTCGTGTGTTTCCTCCTGATCGGTGCAATCCTCGTGGGCTTTTACTTCATTAATAGACCTTCGGCAGAGCAAATCGAAGGATACTATGACTCCATTGCCACCGCTCAACTAAACGAGCAGGAAAAAGAGGCTAATATCCAAGAACTTAAGGCTGGCGACCTTTTCAATGAAACTGATTCTGATTCTGCTAAATTAGATAAGGCATCTCAACGCTTCGGCGAGTTTGCCGCTGGCGCTCTCAACGAGAAAAAGAATGTTTCTCTTGAAAACAACTTGATGAGCATCAAGTTCTCTACTCTCGGCGCAAATATCGATAAAGTCGTTCTCAAAGAATATAATGATTATAAGAAGCAACCACTTACTTTAATGGACGGAGACAACCACTTCTCGGTCGACCTCCCTACCATCAGCAATCGTGTTATTCCAAGCGAGACCCTCGTTTTCAATGTGGTTGCTCAAACGGATAGTTCCGTAACCTTCTCCGTGGCTACCACCAACGACGGCAGTTTTGACTTCACCTACACATTGCCTTCCAACTCTTATATGTTGAGTTTGGAAATTCGCGAGAACAACCTCGGTCAAGTACTTCGCAACAACGGCTCTCTCAACGCTTCTTGGAAACTCTCTCTCGCACAACAAGAGAAAGGTCGCACGTTCGAAAACCGCTATGCTCAAATTTACTACCACACTTCAGACGGCGATACCGACTACCTCAGCGAAACAAGCAACGATGAAGAAAAAATAGACGAAAATCTTCATTGGATCGCATTCAAAGATCAGTATTTCTCTAACGTCTTGATTGCGGACACTAAAATTGACAGTGCCTTGTTGAAGTCTTCCTTGGCAGACGATTCTTCAAAATATCTGAAACATTACGCTGCAAATTTCACATTGCCTTTGAAAAACGGAGATACCTCAGTTGGTCTTCGCTATTTCTTCGGACCCAACCACTACAAATTGTTGAAGTCGTACGACGAGAACCTCAAGGGTGATGATAAATTGGAATTAGAAGATGTTATCTCTTTGGGTTGGATGATCTTCCGTTGGGTGAATTTAATCTTCACCATTCCATTGTTCAATCTTCTCGGTGGATTCCTCAGCAACTACGGTATCATCATCCTAATCATGACGATTATCTTGAAGGCGATTATCTTCCCTCTCACCTACAAGTCATACTTGTCTACTGCAAAGATGAAAGTGTTGAAACCTCAGATCGACGAAATCAACGCACGTATTCCTGCGGAAAACTCAATGGAAAGAAGTCAAGCGACTATGGAACTCTACCAAAAAGCTGGTGTAAACCCTATGGGAGGATGCTTGCCAATGTTGCTTCAAATGCCTTTCCTCGTCGCTTTCTTCTATTTCCTACCTAATGCCATTGAATTACGTGGTGAGAGCTTCCTTTGGGCAGAGGACCTTTCCACATACGATGCCATCATCTCTTGGGGTCCTAAAATCTGGTTGATTGGAGACCACATCAGTTTGTTCTGTCTCTTAATGACCATCGCCAATGGTCTATACACCTACTATAATATGAGTGTAAACAACCAGTCGGAACAGATGGGTCAATTCCCTTTCATGAAATATATGATGTATTTCATGCCGGTGATGTTCTTCTTTATCTTCAACGACTACGCTTCTGGTTTGAGCTACTACTATTTCGTTTCTCTCTTGATTACGATTATTCAAACTTACGTCATCAAGAATTTCTGTGTTGACGAACAAAAATTGCTCAAGAAGATTCAAGAGAACCAAAAGAAACCTAACAAACCATCAAACTCTTCTTGGCTGAACAGAATCGCAGAGATGCAAAAACGACAACAAGAAATGATGGAAGAGCAGCGACGCGCCGCTAACAATAAGAAATAATAGATGGTTCTTATCCTTTCCATTATCGCCTACTTAGCACTTTTGCTAATTGTGGCGTATTTTACAACAAAAGGAGATAATCAAAAGCATACGAACGTCGACTTCTTCATCGGAGGTCGACGTTCTCCGTGGTGGACAGTCTCATTAGGTATGATTGGAGCTTCCATCTCAGGGGTTACATTCGTCTCCGTGCCAGGTTGGGTCACATCCATTCACTTTACCTACTTGCAGATGACCCTCGGCTTCATTGTTGGCTATATTATTGTCGCTACGATTCTGCTCCCTATCTACTATGCGGCCAACACAGTCTCCATTTATTCCATCCTTGAAAAAAAATTAGGTAGAATTGGACGCCGCACTGCCGCCATCTGTTTCTTACTAAATAAGACGCTCTCCTCTTCTGTCAAACTCTATGTTGTGGTTTTAGTAGTTCACAAATTAGTGTTTGCTCAATATGGCATTCCATTTTGGATTGTTGCTTTGGGATCTCTTTTAATGGTATGGCTCTATACCTGGAGGGGGGGTATCCGCACTATCGTATGGACGGATTTTTTGCAAACTATCCTATTAGTAGCTGCGCTCGTCTTACTCATCCATGCCGCACTAAAAACCTTGAATATTGGCTTTTTAGATGCTGCCAAGTTAGTCTATGATTCGCCTCTCTCCGAAACCTTTGTATGGGACAATTGGCTGAGTAAACAGCATTTTGCCAAGCAGTTTCTAGGCGGTATTTTTATCGTTTTAGTGATGACAGGATTGGACCAAGATCTAATGCAGAAGAACCTCTCTTGCAAGAACCTGAAAGAATCTCAGCGTAATATGCTCTCATACGGGGTTCTTTTCGTGCCACTCAACCTATTATTCCTTGCATTAGGCGTTTTGATTGTAACCATCTATACGAAAAACGGAAACCCGCTTCCTGCCACTGACGACAATCTATTACCCTACTTCGCAAAAGAGATGGGAACAATTGGACTAATTTGCTTTGTAATCGGTATGTTGGCATCCTCATTCTCAAGCGTAGACTCTGCCATCGCAAGTATAACAACCTCAATATCAGTGGATTTTAGTAGAAAAGAGGCAGATAAGAGAAAAAGAATCATTGTCCACATCTTGGTTACATTTGTCTTTTTCTTCTTGGTGGTCGTACTACAGCAGGCTCAAAACACTCATGCAATCGACCTTATCTACACCATCGTGTCGTTTTTTTACGGACCTGTTTTAGGGTTGTTCTCATTTTGCTTTACACAAAAAACTGTAAGTCAAAATTTACGTTTCATTCCTATTTCTGCCGTTCTCTCCTTTGCATTGTCCTATCTTATATCAAACCTACTAAAACAAGAATTTGGCTATTCTATGGGATATGAGCTCCTCATTCTCAATGGATTACTAATGTACGTCGGACTATGGGTTGAAAACAAAATCTCCCTTGAAAAACAGATAAACAGTCTTCCTAGGGAGCTATGAATATCTCTATTGAAACTCAAAATTATTTGAATTTCAACGAGTTAACAATATGGTCAATAGTATCTTTCTCAGCAGCAGTCTCGTATGTTCCGTCTACGCCATAGAATAACTCGCCATGACGAATGATACGCATTGTCGTGCCTAAAGTCACATCGTCGCTCACATTCTGATAGCATATCCTCGCCTCATCTCCATTAACCTCTTTCGAGATAAGTTTAAAGCCCCACTGTTGCTCCTCATAACAACGGATACGCTCTTCAACAAAACTATCCAACGGAGTTGAGTTAACTAATCGCGTACCAATCGCAACAATCAAACGGTCGGACGCACACGAGAATGGACGTACTGAATAGACTCCTGTTTCAATCTCCCAATTCTCCGGATACTCAATGGAGAAGACATCCGTCTCATATTTCATATAGGATGCTTGCCGACCACCATCGCACGAAGACATTACGAACAACATCAACGACGCAGCAAAAGCAAAAAATATTCTCTTCATACTATAGTTTTAATTAATGTTCAGTCTTTTTTTCTAACTCTTCAGAAGGTTTCCCTTTAGATGTCACAACGCAAAATTAGCGAAAAGTGATTGACCATTCAACTCTTTACTCATATTTCATTTTTCACCAATTACCACTCAATCGGAGTCTCTCCGTGTTGCGTCAGATATTCATTAGCTTTACGGAAATGTCCACAACCGATAAATCCTCGATATGCCGACAAGGGAGAAGGATGTACAGCTTTCAGCACCAAGTGCTTCTTCTCATCAATCACTAAGCCTTTACGTTGCGCATACGAACCCCATAAGAGGAAGACGACATGCTCCTTACGATCGGAAATCTCCTTGATCACGCGGTCGGTAAACTCCTCCCAACCTTTGTTCTGATGTGAACCTGCCGCCCCTTGGCAAACCGTCAATGTAGCGTTCAGAAGGAATACACCTTGATTCGCCCAACGAACCAAATTACCACTCTGAGGCATCGGTTTTCCGTAATCACGTTCTATCTCCTTGAAAATATTGACCAACGATGGCGGAAACTTCACCCCATCATTCACAGAGAAACACAAGCCATGCGCTTGTCCCACCTCATGGTATGGGTCTTGACCAATTATCACCACTTTCACCTTGTCAAAGGGACAAAGATTGAACGCATTGAATATCAACGACGCTGGCGGAAATATCTGCTTCGTCTGATACTCTTTTCTTACGAACGAAGTCAGCAACGAAAAATAAGGTTTCTCAAACTCGTCTGCCATCACTTCCTTCCATGAAGATTCTATCTTAACATCCATATTCAGCCTATTTAAGATATCCAGCCTCTCTAAGATACCTCTCAATGAAGTCTACCGTCCCAGATTCCCCCAACGTGGCTACATTGACCGACAAATTATAGGTCGACGCCATTCCCCACGTTTTGTTAGAATAAAAATTATAATACGAGGCACGTCGACGATCTTCCACCTCCATCAGAGTCTTCGCTTCCTCAACCGACATCTGCGAGCGAGCGGCAATTCTCATCGCACGATCTTCCAACGTAGAATGAAGGAAGACACTCACACACATCGGGTTGTCACGCAACACATAATCGCAACAACGACCTAAAATAACACACGATTTTTCTGAAGCTAACTTTCGTATCACATTCGACTGCATCTCAAACAGCGAATCCTGCGACAAATAGTTGTGCGAATGAAAACCGCCCGTCACCAAACTGCTCATCCACTGCAACACGTTGCCCGACACCACAGTCGACTTCTCATCTGTCTGATCGAACACCTCTGGTGAAAATCCATACTCTCGCGCCACTTCAGTTATCAACTCCTTGTCATAATAGCCGATACCTAATTTTTCAGACAACATCTTGCCTACCGAACGTCCGCCCGCACCAAATTGCCGACCTAAACTTATTATTAAATGTCCATCGCCCATAACTTTAGTTTTTTATTTTTCTTCTGCCTCCGCAACTTGAGGGAAAGGCTTATCTTGCATCTTTGAAAAAGTCTTCATCTCTCTTCTTAAAAGAATGAACGCCAAAAGAGTTGAAATAGCATCCGATACTGGCATACTAACAAAAACGCCCTCTAATCCCCAAATATTAGGGAAAATCAACAAAAAAGGCACCAAAAGCAGCATCTGTCTCGTTGAAGAAAGCAGGACTGCCATCGGAGCTTTTCCAATAGACTGGAAAAAGTTCGATACTACCATCTGAAAACCTACAATCGGAAACGCCGCACAACAGATTCGAAGTCCCAACACCGTCAGTCGTATCAACTCCTCATCCGACGTGAACATACGTGCCAACAACCGTGGAGCCGCCTCCGAAACCACAAATGCGACACACATAAACACCGTAGCATACAAGATCGTAACATTCAACACCTTGCGAACCCTAGAATATTGCTGCGCCCCAAAATTATACCCTGCAATCGGTTGCATACCCTGATTCAACCCCATCACCAACATAGCGAAAATCATTAACAAACCATTCACGATTCCATACGCACCAATCGCCAAGTCACCTCCATGGCTATACAAAGCCCTGTTTATCAGAATAACCACTAAACATGCGCACGCATTCAACATAAACGGTGCCATTCCTATAGAAACAATCGACTTGCAGACACGCAAGTCCACCTTGAACATTGAACGGCTATACCGTAACGACGAATTCTTATTCGAGAAATGGTTGACGACAACAATCAGAGCAACCAACTGCGCCAATATCGTTGCCAAGGCCGCACCCCTTATTCCCCAATCCAAAACAAAGATGAACACCGGAGCCAACGCTAAGTTGATACCCACCGTCATCATCGTTACCAACATCGCCTTACGCGGATTTCCAGACGACCGCATCACGTTATTCAATCCCAAATACAGATGCGTGATGACATTGCCTGCCAAAATCACCTCCATGAAATCACGCGCATACTGAAGCGTGTCCATGCTCGCACCAAAGAAAAGAAGAATCTCATCAATGAAAGCTAAACCCAAGACCATAAAAACGATACCGAGGAGAATATTCAAAATCGTAACATTCGCCAAAACTTTGAGCGTTCCCTCATAATCTTGCTGTCCCATCTTGATAGAGGTCAATGTCGCACCACCTGCACCAATCATCGCCCCAAAAGCCGCAGAAAGGTTCATCACAGGCATCGTTATCGCTAAACCAGAGATAGCCAGTGCAGAAACTCCTTGACCGATGAATATTCGATCGATCACGTTATAAAGAGCCGACGCCATCATCGCAGCAATGGCGGGTCCTGAATATTGCAACAACAACTTCTTAATATCGGCTGTTCCTAACAATTGAGAAGCCGAACTCATCTTATTTTCCATACCTTATAAACTTGGTTGCAAAAATACGAAAACTTTCCGCCTTGCAAGACTACATTTTTTCCTACCTTTGTAAAAAAGTTGACAATGACACAGACAGATAAACCATGCCTTCCCGAGGTGGCATTAGGAAACCTTTTGAAAGAAAAACATCTCACAATAGCCACAGCCGAAAGTTGCACTGGTGGCACAATTGCTTCCCTTTTAGCCCGCCACGCAGGCAGTTCAGAGTTCTTCATTGGCGCAGTAGTGGCATACTGCAATGAAGTGAAACATAACGTATTAGGAGTAAACAGTGAAACCTTGGAGACCAAAGGAGCAGTCAGCTCAGAAACAGTAGACCAAATGGTGAGAGGTGTCTGCAAACTACTGAAAACAGATATTGGCATTGCCGTGTCAGGAGTAGCCGGACCTTGCGGAGGTAGCGAAGAGAAGCCTGTCGGAACAGTCTGGATTGCTGTTGGCACGAAAGACAAGACAACCACAAAAAAACTATGCTTAACAGAATGGCGCGACCAAAACATTCAATTATCCGCCATTGAAGCGATTTTTCTCGCTCAGGAATTTGTGGAAAAGAATTTTTGAGCGTAAATTTGCAACCCGATAAAGACGTATGTCTTGAGAAAAGACAATCTTCGTTTTGTCGGGCAAAAGGAGAGGTAGCATTTAGTTGTTTTTCTGATAGTTACGCTGCTTTCATCAACGGTCATTGATGAAAGATCAGAAGCGAGAATGTAACCCTGCTTTATGAGTAATAACTTTTGAATTTAACAGCAATGTCAAAAATTTGTGAAATTACTGGTAAGACAGCGATGAATGGAAACAATGTTTCCCATTCAAAAAGAAGAACAAAGAGAAAATTCAATGTAAATCTGCACACAAAGAAATTCTACTGGCCAGAGCAGGACTGCTGGATTACTTTGAAAGTATCAGCAAAGGCTATTCGTACCATTGACAAGAATGGTCTCAATGCCGCTTTAGTAGACGCAGCAAGAAAAGGACTTATTTAATGGAGGGCTAAAAAAATGGGAAAAAAGAGTAAAGAAAGCCGTGTGCAAGTGATTTTGGAGTGTACAGAACACAAAGACAGTGGAATGCCAGGAACTTCTCGCTACATCACCACTAAGAACAGAAAGAACACTCCTGAAAGATTGGAGCTCAGAAAGTACAACCCAATCTTGAAGAGATACACAATCCACAAAGAAATCAAGTAATATAATAAGTATCAACTATGGCAAAAAAAGTAGTCGCTACCCTCCAAAAGGGTGAAGGTCGTTCTTACGCAAAGGTTATCAAGATGGTTAAGTCGCCTAAGACTGGTGCTTACTACTTTGATGAGAAGATCGTCCACAACGATGATGTTAAAGCTTACTTGGCTAAGTAACGTTCTAAACATCATACAAAAATATGAGGGAATCTAAGGATTCCCTCTTTTTTTACCCTCATCTCAAAAGTTTATAAAGTCACCACTGAGCAACCTTACTTTAGACGAATTTTGCCGCAAATTCTGGAGTGATGTAATTGTCTAATGTAGTGCAAGCGAATGAAGAGAACTCTATAGCATAGTTAACCACCCTCGTCCACCGCTCCATCGGCAAAGGTTTCTTTAAATCGTCTAAAAGGATGTTCTCTTTGATGAGTCCATAGACGATTCCAGCGTTGAAGTTATCCCCCGCCCCAACGGTGCTGACAGGCGTTACTACTTTGGCAGCAAAATCCTGCATAGTCTCTCCATTAAACACTTTCGCTCCCTCGCTTCCCATCGTGTAGATGAAGTTCTTACAATAGAAACTGATATGATCTTTATAAATTTGCGTGGGATCGTTTTCTCCGTAGATATTGATGAAATCCTCATCTGAACCTTTCACAATGTCGGCATACTCGAAATTCTCTAACATATTCGGCATCAAAAAGCGTATTTCATTCTTGTGCGTATTTCTGAAATTCACATCGTAGTAGATAATCGCTTTCATGTCTCTCGCAAAATCTAACAACTCCGTGATTTTCTCCCTCAAAACAGGATTCAACGCAAAATAAGACCCTACAAGTATAATGTCGTCATGACCAATTTGTGGCATAATATAGTCCAATCGCTCATTGGGATAGTCCTTGTAAAATAAATAATCCGCATTCTGTTTCTCATCTAAAAAAGCCAACGCTAAAGGAGACTTCCCCTGGTCGAACGAATAGATGTATTTCGTCTCCACATTGTTTTCGACCAAAAAATCGTTGATAATACCACCTATCTTATCATTGCTTATCTCACTGATAAAGATAGGATTCTGTTTTAATCTTCCTAAAGAGATTAAGGCATTGTAGACAGAACCTCCTGGCTTCGCGCTGACAGGCTGGTTATTCTTAAAAAGTATATCAAATACCGTTTCCCCAATACCAATTATCTTCCTCATATCCTGTTATTTACGTTGTTGTTTATTGTATCTCTTCAATTTTAATCTTTATAGTTCAATTCGTCTTCGGTTATCTTATTGAGTACTCCCTTCCAAACTGTTGGAGAGGCTTTTCCGTCTTTGTTTCCTCCAACGATTAGAAGTTCGCCCTCGTCAGAAATTACGAAAACGCCAGATTTCTCTATACCTAACAAGTTCTCTCCCAAATCCTTATGCCAATCGTTGCTCCATGAAACGCCAGAATTATAGGATGCGTAGCATTTCTTGGAATGTGTGCCATCAACCGACTTTCCTCCGACGATGCCCAACGTGGTCGAATAGATGTAGAGCATAGGTTCTACCAAATATGGGATGGAAGAGTTAGCCGTTACCAACTGGTTGAAATTTCCTTTGTAGTCGATAGACCAAACAACACCGCTCTCATTTTGCGTTCCATAGACGTAGCCCACTTGTGTAAACCCTGATGAAGCCGTAAACGGAAGAATATTCTCCGTAGAGAAACCGCTCGGCAATGCAGAAACCACTTTAAACGAGTCGCCCGTCATTTTCACCAACGAATCACCCTTGATTGCCCACAAAGTCTCGTCTAAGTTGAACAGCAAATATGAAATTGAACTCAAACTCTCTTTTTTCTCAAATGTTTTATAATCACTTGACACATAGACATTTCCATCAGCATCTTGCACATAAAGTATTGCATCCAGCAAGCGGAGAGAAGTCCACTCCAATAATTCAGCATTAGAGATGGTTTGCATGTTCCAGCTCTTTCCGTCTATAGAAGAATATGATAGATTAGAGCCATCAGACAATCTACAAAACCAGTAATAGTTATCATCTATTTTCAAAGCATTTTGAGAAACTACAGAATCAGAAATCTCAATCTGAGATAATTTTTCCCAAGTAAAGGCAGCGACATCAAAACAATGAATTCTCAAGTCAAACTGGTATTCCTTGGTGTTGGCTCCATCCTCTGAAGTTGCAAGAATTCTAAGTGGAGACGTGAAATCCAATTTTTTCCCATTTGTAAAAGAAGTCCACTCAGAGTCTCCCTCCTTCTTATATTGAATGGTAGGCGTGGAGGTGAAGCCATAAAACTGAGTTTTCACGGCTGAGACATTCGTTCCGTATGCCAGAGAGTCGTAGTTGTAGATAATGCCCTCAACATCGTTCACCACAAAGACAACATCCGTATTTTCAAGGAAAGAAACCGCACGGATGCGAGGATCTTCCAAATTATAATCCGTTGACTTAACATCATCATCGTCCTTATTGCAAGAAAAAGAAAAGATAGCGAAAATCACCATCAACCCATATTTCAAAAATTCCATACGAACATTCACGAACATACAATTTTATTTACTTTTTACAATTTCAAACTAAACACAAAAGTAACGAAATTATTTTTTTCGTAGGCAATTCTTCATAACACTCTACTTCACACGAAAACACAAAGTCAATCAGCGTTCATAATTTCGTTTGAAAAGAATTTTGAACATTTAACACAATACATATTTGAATGTTAAAAATTCTTTATTAAATTAGCATTTGCCTTTCCGTACTACGCATTTTTCACATCAATGACATCGCTGTGCAGGGGGCGCAACTTAGAGAATGTAATCATATTATCACCGAATTCGAAAAACATTATAGATCTATGAAACTAAAAAAACTAACAAAATGGATGGCGACGCTGCTCTCCGTCATTTGTTGTCAGGCGACTTTTGCCGAGATCAAAATTAACGCATGGTATCCATCTGGAAATGACGCTACCTATACCATTGACAGCACGTTCTCATGTGGGAAATATGCAAAAATCAGCGGAAGCTATAGCCAATGGCCAGCTGCTCAATTTCAGATACAAACCGAAAATGGGACTACCGTTCCCCACTCTGATATTGATATAACGACATATAACAGTAATAAGTTCACCTTTTCAAAATTTCTCAATGGTAAAGACGAAGCTCTCAAGATTGACTTTACAAACGGGTCTGACCCAGATCGACAACAAGTTTGGTCAACCTCTTTTGTCGTAGACCTTTCGGAAAAACCTTACAAGATATACAGTGAGGTTCCTGAATACAGATCCGTCATGGCAGAAGCCGACTTGGAAGGTGATGCCGAATTGACGACACCAAGCCAGAACTTCGCACTCATAGCGTCATTCTGTTCCGACCCAACCTTGAGTTCAACCACATACGTTTGGGAAACAAGTGATAATGGAACTGACTGGGTCCCAATGGGCTATAGTAGTCAATCAATACCAAGCCACACTCAACAAGCCGACACTTCTTATTATAGAGTAATCGCAACTTCAATATTAGATGATATAGACGACAATGGAGCTCCCGTTATCATAGCGACTTATAAGGACACGTCAAAAGCCGTTATAGTGAGATACAAAATGCCAACCATAAAATTGACGGCAAGCACAGCAGATGAGGATGCTAAACAATTCACCAGCAGCGAATTCGAGGTAAAAGAAAAAACAGGGAATGTAAACTTCAGAGCTGTTCCTACTGGCTTTGATGGCGATATCACCTACGAATTGCAGTACCGCCCATTGGAGGGCGCAGGCGTGTTGACCACAAGCTGGCAAAATGTTGAAGGCGCAACATTCGATGCATCTTTGAAGACTTTGAAAAACTTCCACCCTTCCATCAGTTCTGAATACCGCCTCAAAGTAACAGGAACTTCACACTACTCTGGCAACACCGCTACAGCCTACTCTAGCGAGGTCATCGTTATCCGTAAAACATACGACCTCTCAGAAGGTGAGTTGCAAGCAATGTGGGATGAAAACTTCGGACGATTTTCTAATGCTTCAACCTATATCACAAGCGAAGGAGAGACATTCACAGGTACTATGACGGACGACGCAGGTAACGACTATTCTATCGAATATTTCTGGGCGCCAGATCTTCACAATTATGTTAAACAACATTTATATGCCACAGAAAGCGACGTATACAAAAATCCTGATTATAGTTGGCTAAAAGACAAACATCGTTTGGAGGATGGTTACTACATCATCACAACCAATCCAACAAAGGGAGATAACAACAATAACAATACAGACTACCACAATGCGCCAGACCACACCGGCAACTCCAATGGAGGTATGCTCTTTGTAAATGTTAAAGACGGATTGGAAGGTGTTTTGATTTATGAGCGTCCTGTAGATTTCAACTGTCAACTAAGCTCAGCAGGTATCACCATGTTGTTCACCTCATACATCAACAATGCCTCCTACAATGCCACAACACCTGTGAATCTGCGTTGGGAGTTGTGTGAAATCAACGGGAGAGACACAACGACAGTGTATACAATCGCTTCTGGAGATGTAAAGAACAGATCAGACTTTGAGTCGCAATGGGCAAACATGTCATTTAGATTCACTGCCAAGTCTCAGCACTATATCTTGAGACTCTACAACAACGCTCCTGGTGGCGCAAACTGGGGTAACGACATCGTAGTTGACGATATATCTGTAAAATTGAGTTACCCTACCATTGCTGTTGCAGTAGATAGAGAGCCATCTTGTTTGGGAGAAACTATTGTCATTTCAGCTTCCAGTCCGGAGGGAGACTTTTCAAAATATTTTAGCGACCCTAAATTCGCATACCTCTATAGTAATGCAGGAACTAATGGGAAATGGGCAACATATAGCAGCCTTTCAAGTTCGAAGGAGCAAACTATCGGCATCTCAGAAACAATGATGGGTGTAACGTACTATCGCGTGGTAGTCGCACCAGACCAAACTATTCTGGACAATGTCGTAAATGCGATTGTTAACGGTACCACGCTACCAACAAGAGACTGTGCGAACATCTATGCAAGCAGCGACTCTATCAAAGCAACGCATAGCAAGCAGTTTGACTCGCAGATTACAAAAGAAAGTTTGGCTACCAGAGAGTTCTGCCAAAAAACAGAGCAAGAGCTGTCCGTTACTGTAGAAAACAATTTCAGTTTCGCCGCTCCAACAAAGTACTACTGGTATTACAAAAAATTGGGAGATGGAGCTGTAACCCCTATTGACTCAACAACCACAACATCGTACACCTACTCAACTGCCGACAATCTTTTCGGAGAGTCAGGAAAATATCTCTTGTATGTGCGTGCAGTCGATAGTTTATGTCAGACTTCCAATGCAGAAGGAGCAAAAGAATGGAATGATATTTACGACACCATCACAGTCGTCCCTCGCAACCAACTTTCACTCTCGTTAGCTGATGAGAGTCAAGCGAAGGTTAAGTACCTCACACCTGTAACCTTCAATGTAGACAATGGAGGCTACGTCGGTGACACCATTGTCTGGAAAAACAACTTTAATGATCCAGAAGAATACCGCAATAACAGTACGACATCTCCTTTCACGGATGAATTCGTTCCAAGCGAACATGTCGGTACGATATGTTACCACATAGAAGCTCCTGCGGAATACGTTTGTGTTGACAAATCTTCAGAGGTTTGCATTGAAATGGACTTTGGGGTCATTCCTAACTTAATCACACCGACAGACGACCCATTAGGAATCCAAGCGAACAACTACTTCCTACTCGACTCAGAAACAAAGGAGCCAACCATTCCGGGTGTTCATGTTAAAGTCTTCAACCGCTACCAACAAACAATTTACGATGGAGAAAACGGATGGGACGGTACATACCGCGGAGCAACAGCCGAGCCAGGAACCTACTACTACATTGTTACCTTGAATGGAGAGCTGTTGAAAAAAGGGTATCTTGAAGTAGGTAAATTCAATTCCAAATAAAGTAAAAACATCTAAGCATATAAGATATGAAAAGGATAATATTATCGGCAATGCTTGTAGGACTTGTGGCGAGCGGCTACTCTGTCGAGAGTAGACTGACGGGGGAATCGTCCTACTTCGAGTCTGCGGAGATTAACACCTCTGCGAGCGAATTGCCAATGTCCCCATACAAAGATGGCACCATCGCCTTCTTCCGTAACGATACAGCCTACACCTTCAAACCCAATATGGAGGCTGGCATTGACACAATCATGATTTGCCAGGAGTTGATGGGCTTAGGCATTGAAGGAACATTTGCATTTGATTCCAAATCAAACAAACTCTACTTCTCTAAGAAAAACGGAGCAGACAACGACCTCTTTGAAGCCACTTGGAAGGGAGATAAATGGGGAGGAGTGCAGATGATGCAAATTCGTGGCGTGGCAATGCAACGCCAAGCCTACAAGAACTCATCCTTGTGGATTTCCCGTTACGTGCAAACAGGGCGTGGAGCAACAGGATTTTACAACCCTTCTCTTGGCAAAGACGGCAAGCGCATCTATTTCTCTGGAGAGTTTAAGGCTGGTGTCGGAGGTCGAGACCTTTGGTATATCGAGCCTGAAGGCGACGGAATCTGGACTCGTCCACGGTTGCTCAGCGAGAACAATATGACCGTCTCTAAAGAAGACTATCCGTTGGTGGTCGGTGACACCCTTCTCTACTTTGCATCCGACCGTGCGGGAGGATACGGAGGATTGGACATCTACTACGCAAAGAAGGGTGTCAGAGACACTATATGGGGAGAGGCGAAGATTCTCGGAGATGCCGTAAACTCATCTGCCAACGACTACAACGTTGTATTCGGAAAGCAGGATGGTTCTGCGTTCTTCATCTCTAACAGAGCAGGAGGACACGGATTGGACGATATCTACGCGGCCGTTTCATTATCGACCCAACCAGATGTTGAATTACCAGTGCAGAGCGCGCTTAGCGAGCCTAAGGGATTCAATTGGATGTTCTTCTTCTTCGACTTGAACAAGTACGATATGAAACCTGAGTATGAGGTACAGTTGAACGAGTTGATTTCTGCAATGGCAGAATATCCAGGCGCAGTGTTTGAAATCAGCGGTCATACCGACTCTCGTGGAGACGACAACTACAACATGAAACTCTCTAAGAGCCGTGCCAATTTCGTACGCGACTTGTTAATTAAACGAGGCGTAGACCCTAACTCATTGGTGGCAGTCGGAAAGGGAGAGACGCAACCAATCATCAAAGATGCACAGACAGAATCTGAGCACGAGCAGAACCGTCGTGTAGAAATTAGTATCATTGAAGAATAAAAAGGGAGGAACTGAAGATGAAAAAATTATTAGTATTGATTAGCTTCCTTTCATTAGCATGGATGGTTAGCGCGCAACAAGAGTTGTTGCTGACGCAACAGTTTTACTCTCGTATAAACAAAAACCCTGCCGGTATCGGTAACGTCGAGGATATAGATGTCTTCTTGTTAGGACACTTCCAATACGCAGGATTGGATGACTCTCCGAAGACTTTTGTGTTGAACGGACACACCTATGTTGACAAACTGAACTCAGGATTTGGTTTCACAGCATCCTACGATAAATTGGCCGCAGCCCGTAGTTTCACCAATATCAAAGTAGACTACTCGTACGGACTTCGTTTCAACGATGATATGATGTTGTCGTTAGGACTTGGATTCGGAGTATTGGTCTCACAGATAGACCTTGGCAAATACACCGTTGAAAACCCAACCGAGTTGGATGCCCTTGATGATGAAGATGGGACAAAAGCGAAACCCGACATGGATTTCGGTGCTGAATTCACTCTCAAAGACAGACTTTTAGTTGGAGCGTCAGTAACCCACTTGATCAGTGGCAAGACAAGCACCTACAGTCCAGGGCAACATATCTATATGTACGCACGTTATATGATTCCATTGACAGAGCAGTGGGATTTAGCACCAATGTTGAACTATGTACACCACAAAAAAACAAATATTTTGGAAGTCAACGTCTCGGCAGCCTACAATCGTTTCGTATGGGCAGGTTTGACTTGGCATCCAGATATGTCGGATGGTTTCTCCTCTAACCCATTGGCAATCAACGTCGGAGCTGAGTTCAAACGTTTCCGTATAGGTTACATGTTCGATTTAAGTTTAGGAAACGTCAACGACTTGGCGAAGACTTCGCACGAATTCATGATTTCCTACTCAATACAAAGAAAGAAGACAGCAACCATCTCTGCTGATGGAGATTTCTTTGAGTAAAAGCATTAGTTTTTAGTTATCATAGAGCAAGGGAGGATAAGACATAGGTTTTATCCTCCTTTTTTGCCACTATAAAGTACAAAAGAAAAGACAAAACATAATCGGGTCAAAACATAGCAAAAAAAAAACATAATCAGGTCAACTTGACCCGATTATAAAGCAAAAAACCATAATTTTGACCTGATTAAAAGAAATAGTATGTCAATAGAAGTTCGGATATTACAGTTTTTACACTACCACCCACTATCTAACAGAGAAGAAATCAATCAAGAACTCGGAGATAGCATAAGTGAAAGCACCCTAAAAAGAATTATTCGTAGCTTAGTCGGAAAAGGAATGATAGAAGTGGCAGGACGAGGACCTGCGACAAGATACAAACTTACACCACAAGCACACGTTACAACCCCACTCGATTTAAACACCTACTTTGACAAAGATATTGATGAACGAGAATTGCAAGACTCCTTCAATTTCGAATTGATTCAAGAGATACTACCCAATGTTCAAATTTTTACAGAAGAAGAACTTAATCGTTTAGAGAATGCACAACGTCAGTTTGAAAAAAACACAAAAGAGTTGAGTGAATCGGAATATCGCAAAGAAATGGAAAGATTAGGAGTTGACCTTTCGTGGAAATCCTCTCAAATTGAAGGAAACACTTATTCATTATTAGAAACAGAAAAACTACTCAAAGAAAGACAAGAAGCAACAGGAAAGACTAAAGAAGAAGCGATTATGCTACTTAACCATAAAGAAGCGCTTGACTTTCTTCTTGATATTCCAGATTATCTTAAGGAATTGTCCCTACACAGAATAGAAGACATCCACTCAATATTAACAAAAGACCTCGGTGTAGACAGGAATATCCGCCACCACCGTGTTGGAATTACAGGTACAAACTACCGTCCACTTGAGAATGAATTTCAGATTAGAGAAGCATTAGAAGCAAGTTGTATATTGATAAACAAAAAAAGCAACATTTTTGAAAAAGCAATACTTACGTTAGTTCTCATATCCTACATTCAAGCTTTCACAGATGGTAATAAACGGACAGCAAGAATCACTAGCAATGCCATCCTGATCGCCAATGGATACTGTCCAATCTCGTTCAGAACAGTAGATTCCATTGACTATAAAAAGGCAATGCTTATGTTTTATGAACAAAATAATATATCTGCATTCAAGCAAATATTTATTGACCAATTCCTATTCGCTGTAAAAACCTACTTCTAAAGTAAAGAATATCATCCAATATTTTTTCAAAAATATCCCCACGAATAGGATATACAAACATATTTTTTCAACAAAAATACCAACAAATGGAGATTGTTTAGTATAGATAGAAATTGTATTTTTACATCGTTGACAAATTTAATAAA
>CAVKBM010000020.1:0-27659 GCA_963654355.1 Bacteroidaceae bacterium
AGATGGCGATGAGATCGTCGTGCGTGTCGCCTGCACAATAGTCGTAGCGGTTGCCTGTGGTGTCTGGAGTGGCTACGCCGTAAACCTTCACTTTCAAAGGAACATACATACTTTCACCACCATCAGAACCTTTTTGAGTTACATAATAAGTGGTAAGACCTGCCTCGTCCGTACTTGGAATAGGAGCTTCAGTCAGCGCCTTTTTATCAGGATCATACCATTGCAATTCGAACGTAATCGTTTTATCCTCGTATTCACCCAATGTAGCCGTCAATGCAGAAGCCGTTTCGCCTTGACAGTATGTCACATCTTCAACAGTTGGCACTGGCGTACCGCTTACGATAACAATCACAGGAATCGTATCGCTCGCACATCCACTTTCGTTCACAGCCAACACATAGTATTGGTATTCTGTGATGACCCCTGTCTTTGGCACATCTGGCGTAGGTTCTCCAGAAAGCTTCTTCTTATCGGCATTAAACCAAATATAAGTGATGCCATCTTCCTTTGTTAAGACATTAGGATCATACTCAGACAAAGTCTTATCAAAGACACCAGCTTTCGTTGTGTCTCCAATCAAATAAGTAACTGTGAATGTACCTTCTGGCTCTGGGTTTGGAGATACAGTAACTTTCACCTCACCTGACCCCTCACATTTGCCCTGCGTTACCTTGACAGAGTAAGTTCCAGTGGCCGTAACCTCCAATTTGCTTTCCGTTGATGCATCATCCCATTCGTATGTGTCAAAATTTTCTGTCGCATCCAGGATATATGGCAAATCAGCGCTACATATTGTAGTGTCACCACCCAAATCAACTTCCAATTTATCTTGAACCTTCACAGTTGAAGTCGCCTTGCTGACACATCCGTCGGCATTCGTAACCTCAACAGCATATTCGCCTGCCTTCTCCACCTCAATGGTTTGTGTTTTCTCGCCAGTGCTCCACAAGTAGGTCAAGCCAGTGCCTTCACCTGCATCAAGCGTACCTGTAATACCCGAACACAATGTGAGGTCTTTCAACTCTAATGCAACAGTATCAGCAATCGTGAATGTAACATGGTATGTATCAGAAACACAAGTTGGCGATTCTATTAAGTACATGTAGTCGTATGTGCCAGCAGAAAGTTCATCAATGTCTGGCATCTCGGTCATTGGCTCTTTTGCCTCGTCTAACCAAGTGATGCTATTGCCTGCCTTCGTCTCGGCAGCGATGGCAGTCATTAATTTTGCATAGTTTTTATTTTCTGCAACCTTGACATTCTTACAGATGACATCTAAATCATAGTCGTCGCCTACTGGACTCTCATTTATTGTAACCGTGATTTTTTTGCTCTCCAAATAGCAAGTCTCGTCCGTCATGTTGATGACCTTGACATGCCACTTACCAGAGTTTTTGACGATCAGCGAGTCATACTTATAGTTCTTTGGAGATTGTTTTTCACCATCCAAATAGAACTCGTAGTAGTATGAGCCTTTTTGCAATGCTTTAGCACGGAGAATTGTGGAATCGCACGCCACTTCATCATCAGTCTCAAGGGTTACTTCTTCCAACTTACAGTTTTCCTCACCACACTCAATAGTCTTGATATACTTCAATGTATCTTGACCATAGACAGTCGCGAGTGCCGTATTATTGATGTATTTCTCACAAGCGACAACTTTTGCCGTAAAGGTATATTCCACAATTTCGTCTGCGGCCAACGCCGTCTCCTTTGTCGTGGCGATAGTTGGCCAAGTAATCCTATTGGTCTTTTCATTCCATACACCCTCGTTGGATATATCTGTCACCTCACCCAATTCCTCTGGAAGATCATCATAAAGAGTGATGTTGAACGCATAGTCGAGTTCGGTAATGAACTCACCCAACTGGGTAGACGAGTTTCCATTACTGTTAACGTACATTCCGAAGTAACCAGGACCTGCCGAAGTCAGACCTTTCCAATCTTTCACCACATTCGTCCACTCGTCATCCTCGTCATTGATGTACATATATAGATGTTCATCATTCAAGACGAACTTGAATGTTGGCGTTGTAGACGAGCCAGGGAATTGAAGCGCATCCGACCATGACTCTCCCTCTTTTGCCACCAACGCACCATCGTTATACAACTCATATCCAAAGTTGTTCTGACCATCCTTGTTGATGAACATTTTCATGCAGATACCCTTGAAGTCAGTCTTACCAGGAGTTCCGCTGACATAACGGAATACGATGTAGAGTTCCTGCGTAGACTGTGCACATTCAGCAAAAGAGGCAAAAACAGTACCGTTCTTTCCGTATGAATATTCTGGAGCAAAGAAATAAGCGGTTGAACCATTCGTGCTGAGTTTTAAGCCAGACGCACCTACAGCAGGAAGCGAACCAGAACCCAAGGCGACCAGACTATCCGTTGACTTGCACTTGTTGTCAACTCTTGTTCCTATCGTGTTCTTGAATTGCAATGTGTAACTCACCTCATCGTCCACCATTGCTTTTTTGCGATCTGCTGTTTTGGATAAAGCGTCTTGTTCATCAATAACAGGAGGCAACTCAGAACAAGTGGTCAGCAAATTAACTTGCGATGAGTCTGGAGAGTCAGTCTCAGAAGAAATCCAAGCCACATTCTTATACTCCACATCATCTACATCAGGGCAACCTAAGTCGCGCGCTTTTGCAATATAGATTAACTTGTCCTCTTCACCTACCAGCATCGTCGGGATTGTCCACTTCACGATACCCGTGTAGTTTTGGCTCTTCGGATTGGACGCTGGAGTATAGGTTGCTTTAATTTTGTTTCCGTTATCATCTTTCAAGGCAGTGCTGTCTTTCCAACCCACCCATTCCAACTCGTATGGGATAGTATCTACCACGACCACGTTGTACGCCTCACGACCAGGCAACGGACCTGTTCCTTGAATACGACGCCAAGTGTAACCGTCAAACTCCTCTACTAAGACACGGCTGAATGGCTTCATCGTTATAGCTTGTGGACCGATACCGCACACGTGGCGCGAATAGTCCGTCTCTCCCAGCTCATAGCCTGGATTGTCGTAGTTTGCCCAACATGGTGTGATCAAGGCGAATGTTTCTGCCTGCGCATCAATTGTTTCTACCATCACATCCTTTGAATAAGACCAATCATCTTTCACACGCTCATCCAACTGACTGGCAGGATTGGAAGCCAAACGCGCACGAATAAAGCCCGGACCATAGACTCCCTTATGGAGCAAGTACTGTGAATCCAACTTATCATAAACATGCGTAGAAGGTGCCATCAACGTCTCACCGAATCGGATCATCAAACGCTGATTCCATTTTCCATATTCGTCTTCTCCTTGTGGAACTTTCTGGTAAGAGAACGAAATCGGACCATCTTCAGGGTTGTAGCCGTATTTATCCAAGTCGTTCACATTATCAACCACAAACGTCCAACCTGTCGGATTCTCGGATGAAACCAAACCCTTGGCAGCCGCATCATACATATAATAAGAAACACGGTAATTATGCATATTGATATAAGCCTCGTAGGAGTCATTCCAGAAACGATAGTCCATATAGAACTGGTAGCATAGATTTGGAACGTAGTTTCCGTAAGAAATGCGGACATGGTCACGACCACCGTTCATCCACGAATCCTCTCCTTCCGACTTGTTTCCAAACTCAACCGTAAACGTTACCACATCTTTAGGGTTCAATTTCGTACGGTTGGCTTTTTTCTTAATATAAAGCGTACGGCTTGCGAGGATATCCACACAGTTGCGTTCCATCGTATAAGTAGCGTGGTTTGGATATTCGTTGGAAGTCCAGTCATCGAAATTAGAACCCGAAATCGTACTTGTCAAACAGATTCTCGGATTCAACGTACCTGCCACATTGACGGTGAAGAAGACAGAGTCCATCGTCGCTGCCAAGCCATCCGACTTGAAGCCAGGAATAGAACCAATGTTCCAAGTGATTGAGTGATCGGAAGCGTTGTATTTTCCACCCTTCGTGGCACTCACGAAAGTGTAATTGGGATCTAATTTTGTGGTGATCGTTGTCCCTTTGGCATCGAGCGTACCATAGTTACGGTACTGCACACCGTAAGTCACATTATCGCCAACGTATGCGTATGTCTTATCAACAGACATATAGACCTTTGCATTGGCGATAGGCTTCATATCCTCTGGAGCTAACAAGTTACCTGAGCAAATCAACATACCGAGCGTACGAAACCACCCGTGGAAATACTTCGGAGTACTGCCGATATAACGTTGGTCTGGATTGTCAAATTTCGCCAACCCAGAGCAATCGTCCCAAAGAATCTCGCACTGACGATAAATGTCTGCCGTCAATTCTAAGTCTTCTGCAATAACAGGAGCGGCAGCACTCGAACCAGGTGTGTAGTTGGTGTGATAAACAGAGGTGATTCCACCATCGTATGTATATTGTTGCGGAATCTGAGAAACGCCCTTCCAATATGGTTGGCCTGGGTCAGGAGAAGCGCCCATGGCAGAACAAATCGTCACTCCACTTTTTGACGGCTCGCGCAACAACTCGCAATGACGGATTGCCATTTGCCTTTCCGAATCGTCTGTCGTGCCTTCAACGATCTGGTGAGAGATAGGATCCCAAGAATATTGCGCCGTTCCGTGCCACAAATAGTCAATCAAGTGACGCCATGCATAACGGAAATCCTCACCATCAAGATATACGCCGAAAGTCGGTGTGCCTTCTCCATCGCCCGTCATAGAGACTTTACCGATAGAAGCATAATACCCCTGAGCGTAGGCCTGCGCATTCAACCAGTTACCCGATGCGTAGGCGCGGCGAAACTGGTGCATCTCCCATTCCGCACGGTCTTTATTGTTTTCATCAACGCCATCACCATCTTTCATCCAACGATAAAACTCGTCGAAATAAGATGGCCCATCATAGTCAATGTAATTTCCGCCATAAATGGAGTAAAGGTTGGGTCCGCCATTGTAGGGACCGTTAATCTTACCATACTTGGCTATAGCAGCATCGGAGAAACGCCAACGAGTCAGTTCACCCCACGAATTACCTCTATTCTGATATCCATCAATACCGACAATACCAGAAAGATACCCCGCGAGAGAACCGCTGCCCTTGTCATACTGCGGAATCGTATCTACCAACGCACCGATGACACGCTGCGCATGATATTTCAAAGAAATAGGATTGCCTTTAAAGTCCTTCACCACCTTACCATCATACTTCAACCACTCACCCCATTGTTTGTAGGCGATGAGCAATCCCATGGCGATATCCATATCACCATCGGAGGCAGAGTGGCTATACGAACCATACGGAGCATCAAAAGTCTTGTCTTTCCAAGCCGCCATGTACGGACCGGCGAAATCGTTCGCATCCGTGCCACGCGACTTGCCATCAATAAAACGTTCCACACCAGCGAAGCGCACATCGTGAATCCACATATAGAGCCCCGTAAAGGTGTTTTGGTCGGCAAAGATAGCAGCGGCCAACAATGCATATCCATCACCCTCGGAAACAAACGTACCATAGTTGCCAGGCACATCGTCGGAGTTAAAAGTTATATACTGCACACCATCATGGCTCAAGTTAGAATAACGGCAACGATGCATCATGATTTGATACGCCTCGCGCATTGCCTTCTCCATGTCTGCATGAGTTACCCCCTCGGCATTGTATTTCGCGAGGGACTTTCCCCCTCCCTTATATTCCAAGAATTGAGGGAACGGACACGCTGGGTCGCCCTGATTGATGTGGGTCGTGATGAAGAGCTCTGGCGTATAATCGCCATCCGCCGCCAAAACCTCACCGATGCCACAGCCTACCACGGCTACACACAGCAGTAAAAATCTCAGAAATCTATTCATTTTATCTCATGTTTTTCATACGGTATAAAGCGCCAAAAATCTCAAGCTGCATTTATCCCTCTATTACACAGAAAAATATACTATATCTCAGCTCGCAAATATATAAAAAGGAGTTGGGAGAGGGAGATTTTTTCGGAGAAAATTTTTAAGGAGAGGAGAAGCAACAATATCGAATAACTTATTATCACATAACAAAAAATTTTTTTCGACGCTATACTTATACTGATATGAATAGAGGGGGGAAAAATCTTTATTACAATGTTAGTAAAAAGAATTACAAAATTTTTTACTGCTCCAAAACAAGGTATAATTTCCAATGGAGCAAATGTTTTAAATAGGTACACAACAAATCCTATTTACATTAAAGAAAGGCTCATAAAGCCTAATGAATCAGCCTATATCGGGAAAGACAACAAGCAAATAGGCAAAGACATCGGGGACGTTCGAATGAAATTGACTGAGAGATATCCCGAATCAAACAGATACTCAAAGAACAAGTATAACTTTGAAATGCCTGAACTACGTTCTTATGAGAGAACTGGGTACAATCGTCAAACTCTTAACGACCACAAATACACGCTTCCAACTCCAGAAGAGTATATAACAAATGCTGATGCACCTTTTAAAAAAGGGTATAGGACGAAGAGAATCTTCAGGTTGGACATTCTTGATCCAAAATCTACAAAAGCAAGCACAGATCCTCTTCTTTCAGACTATTTAGGCACGGACTCTGGTGAAGTGAAAACGTCGAAAGTAAGCATTTTAGGAGAAGACGCTCTCATATCAGTTCCTAAAGATAGCGGATTCAAACGTTATTATGACTACATCAACGGAGGCTATGTAAAAGTCAAATCCAACGACAAAAAAATCAGAAAGTTACTGAAAAAGAACCATTTTTTAGTCAATGGGGCTGACAGAAGTACATTGGAATATATGTATGGGTCTAAAAATCCACACATAGACCAAATGATCAGGAACGCAAGAATATTAACAGAAAGTTACTCAGAATAGAATCCTTCTGGTAAAGCCATCGTAAAAATTCGGAATATATTCATCAAATTGAAACTATCGACGAGTTTCAAATCAGAGAGATAATGTTCTTCAGTAGTGGCAACATCCTCTATTACTACATTAAAGCCACCACAACCATTGTCTTTTGAGTTTGCATATAACCGTCTGTTTTGCGACTCTACATACTCGTTTGCACGGCGTTCCGTAGTAAGAAGTTTAAAACAAAAGTAGAGATATCGAAAATCTGTAATCGACATATTTTCAATGCAAACTATCTCTTTATATGAGTTATCCTTTACGTACAATGCAATACTATCATTATCAAACAAGGATACCATTACAGTGATTTTAGACTCCGAATGCAACGTATTGTATTGATTTATCGGAATATTTTCATATTCTAAGTAACGAAAAAACCTTTCTCTATTCATATATTTTTCAATTTAAATGGGTTAGACTATCTTCAAGGTAGTCTAACTCTTTTTTCTTTAAAAAAAGTCTCACAAAAATATAAATAGTTCACAACTTATTAGAATCTCCTTAATTCATAAATTTGAAGAAACACGAGTTATCAAAATAGCATAGGAAATTTGCAAGTCTTAAAAACAATTTGCAACTTTGCACCAAGAGAATCCGCCACGCTTCCCAATTGAACAGCGAACCAGGGCGGGTCTTTTGCTTTTATGGAGTTACCCCAATAATAAAAAACAACTTTGTCCGCCCTCTACACCCACATTCCCCTCTGTGCCAGTCGCTGCTACTACTGCGATTTCTACTCGTCCACCTACAAAGGAAACCGAGCGGAACTGATTGACGCCATCTGCAAAGAACTGACGCTGCGAAAGGAGTATCTGAAGGGAGAACCTATTCGAACCATCTACTTCGGCGGAGGGACGCCAACGCAACTCTCCATTCAAGAATTAGAGTCCATTCTAAACCATATATATAAGGTCTATGACTGCGAGCCTGTGGAGGTTACAATCGAGGGAAATCCTGAAGATCTGACAAAAGAGTATCTGCAAGATTTGTCCCGTCTACCTTTCAACCGACTCAGCATCGGCATTCAGAGTTTTCACGACGAGGAGTTGAAAGCGATCAACCGACGACATACGGCACAGACGGCGATTGAAGCCGTACGCAACGCTCAAGAGGTTGGTTTCAGCAACATCAGCATCGACCTCATCTACGGATTGCCCAACCAAACGATGGAGAGTTGGAAGAACAATATTGAACATGCCATCGCCCTCAACGTGCCTCACATATCCGCTTACAGTCTCACTTTTGAGGAGGGTTCTATTCTCACGGAAAAGCTGCAAAAGGGTGAAATCCAAGAGGCAGACGAAGAGTTGAGCCTCAACATGTTCAAGACACTGAGAGAGAGGCTTACATACGCTGGCATTCCACCCTACGAGATTTCAAACTTCGCACGTCCTGGCTTCGAGTCGAAGCACAACTCCTCTTATTGGGACGGAACTTCCTACCTCGGTGTCGGTCCATCGTCCCACTCTTTTGATGGAGAAAACCGGCAATGGAACATTGCCAACACACGGAAATACATTGAAAACATCACCAACGGAACATCTTATTTTGAAATAGAAAAATTAGCAGAAAAAGACCACTTCAACGAGTTTATTCTAACGGGACTGCGTCGAAGCAAGGGCATTTTCCTCAACAAAATGCGTGGCAGATTCACAGAAAAATATATTCTGAAGTTTTTGCAGACAGCGAAACCATTTTTTGAGGATGGACATCTTATCCGACAAGGTGACCAGATTTTCCTTTCAGAGGATGGCATTTTCATATCCGATTTTATTCTTTCCGACTTAATGATAGATGAAGAATAGACCAAAAGAGAAAAAATCCCATAACTTTGCAAAAATTTCTAAAATATAGCTCGTAATGACAAAAGCCATATTTCCTGGTAGTTTTGACCCATTCACAATTGGACACTACTCAGTCGTGAAGCGTTCGCTCACCTTCGTCGACGAGATCATCATCTCTATTGGTGTCAACGCTGCGAAAAAGACCTATTTCCCTATCGACAAGAGAATTGCTATCGTAGAAAAAGCATTTTGCGACGAACCCCGCGTGAAAGTACGCAGTTACGACTGCCTCACGGTAGACTTTGCCAAAGAGGTCGGAGCCAACCTCATTCTCAGAGGCATCCGCTCTATTCAGGATTTCGAATACGAAAAGACAATCGCCGATGCAAACCGTCGCATCTCGGGCATTGACACCATACTCCTTTTCACGGAGCCTCAACACTCGTTCATCAGTTCGACGGTGGTTCGCGACGTTCTCAAATACGGCAAACAGGTGGCATGCTTCATGCCCCCTCACATCACAAAAGAAGATCTTGAATTCTAACATTTTCTTCAAAAGAAAATCAATATAAAATGATTTCAGTCAACAATCTCACCATACGCTTTGGAAACGACCCGCTTTTCAGCGACATCTCATACGTTGTGAATCCTCGCGACCGCATTGCATTAGTCGGCAAAAACGGAGCAGGGAAAAGCACAATGTTGAAAGTGTTCGCAGGTCTACAGCCTCCCACTTCAGGCACAGTGTCAATTCCGAAAGACATTACCATCGGCTATCTGCCTCAACACATGATCCACAACGATGGGACAACCGTCCGCGAAGAGGCAGAAAAGGCTTTTTCTCATATTTTCGAACTGCAAGACGAAATCAACCGTCTCTCCAACGAATTGGCTACCCGCGAGGACTATGACTCACCCGAGTATGCCCGCCTCATTGAGCAGTTGACACACGCCAATGAACGCCTTGACATGATGGGGGCAAACGATTTTCAAGGTAATGTCGAGAAGACGCTTTTAGGATTAGGATTCGTACGTTCCGACTTTGACAGGCAGACAAGCGAGTTCAGCGGTGGCTGGCGTATGCGCATAGAATTGGCGAAGATTCTGTTGAAACGCCCAGATGTGCTTCTGTTAGACGAGCCGACCAACCACTTGGACATTGAGTCAATACAATGGTTGGAAAGTTTCTTGAAAGTTTGCGGAAGTGCCGTGATCCTCGTCTCGCACGACCGTGCGTTTATTGACAACGTGACCAACCGCACCATTGAAATTTCGTGCGGCAAAATCTATGATTATAAAGTCTCCTACTCCAAGTATGTGGAGCTTCGCAAGGAACGTCGAGAGCAACAACTCCGCGCCTACGAGAATCAGCAGAAGCAGATTCAAGAGACGGAAGATTTCATCGAGAGATTCCGCTACAAAGCGACCAAATCCAACCAGGTGCAGTCGCGAATCAAGCAATTGGAGAAGATGGACATCATCGAAGTGGATGAAGAAGACAACTCCGCCCTCCGACTGAAATTTCCACCTGCGCCCCACTCGGGTTCAATCACCGTCGAGGCGAAAAACCTCACCAAAGCATACGGAGACAAAGTCATCTTAGACAATATCGACATCACCATCAAGCGTGGCGACAAAGTGGCTTTCGTCGGCAAGAACGGTGAAGGTAAGACAACACTTGTGAAATGCATCATGAACCAGGTGGACTATTCGGGCAGTCTGAAATTAGGACACTTGGTGAAAATCGGCTATTTCGCACAGAACCAAGCCTCTTTGTTGGACGAAAACCTCACTGTTTTCGACACTATCGATCAAGTAGCAGTAGGCGACATCCGCACGAAGATACGCGACATCCTCGGTGCATTTATGTTCGGAGGAGAAGCATCAGACAAGAAGGTGAAAGTGCTTTCGGGAGGAGAACGCACCCGCTTGGCAATGATCAAATTATTGCTTGAGCCTGTCAATCTCCTCGTCTTGGATGAGCCGACCAACCATTTGGATATGCGTTCGAAGGATGTGCTGAAAGATGCCATCAAAGCCTTCAACGGCACGGTCATCGTAGTTTCACACGACCGTGAGTTCCTTGACGGACTCGTAGATCGTGTCTACGAATTTGCCAACCATAAAGTGATTGAACATATTGGAGGCATTTACGACTTTCTTCAGACAAAGAAATTGAATTCTCTGCAAGAATTAGAGCGTAAAAACGAAAAGACGGAGAAGGAGACCAACGCAGAGACACCTTCAGACAACAAACTCTCTTACGAGGCTAAGAAAGAGCAGCAAAAGAAAATTCGCAAAGCTGAAAAGGCAGTGCAGGATGCTGAGAATGCCGTCAACAAGTTGGAAAATGACATCAAGGCTCTTGAAGAGAAAATGTCTCTGCCCGAAAATGCCGCCGATGCATCTCTCTTTCAAGAATACGGCAAGAAGAAGCACGAATTGGAGCAGAAAATGTATGAATGGGAATTACTCTCCGAAGAGTTAGAAAATCTCAATAAGTAAGAGGCACTTTCATAATACCCAATAGTTAAAAATCTGATTGTTATGACATTAGAAGAAGCAATCAAAGTCAGACACAGCGTGAGAGCCTACGAAAGCAAAGCAATTCCGCTGGATACCGTCAACATTCTTCAAGAGAAAATTGACGACTGCAATGCGAAGGGCAATCTCCACATTCAGTTGGTTTTGAATGAAAAGAAAGCCTTCACTGGAGTCTTCTCCTACGGGTCATTCTCGGGTGTTGAGAATTACTTCGTGATGGTCGGCAAAAAAGCAGACGACCTTGACGAACGCATCGGCTACTTCGGCGAGCAACTCGTACTCCTTGCTCAAACTTTAGGATTGAACACTTGCTGGGTGGGTTTGTCTTACCGAAAAGTGAGCAACGCCTACACGGTTGGTGAGGGTGAGAAATTAGTTTGCGTCATCGCTTTAGGCTATGGAAAAACGCAAGGTATCTCACACAAGATCAAGTCATCAGACAAAGTGAGCAACATTAGCGAATCAACCCCAGAATGGTTCAAGGACGCTGTTAACGCGGCTCTGCTCGCCCCAACCGCCATCAACCAACAAAAGTTCTTTTTTGAATATTTGGGCAAAGACGAAAAGGGAGTCGAGAGAGTGTCTGCCAAGCGACTTTTCTCCATTGTCGGCTACACTCAATTAGACTTGGGCATTGCAAAATACCATTTTGAAATCGGCGCAGGCAGAGCTTCTTTCGTTTGGACATAAATAATTGACAATCAAAAATTTAACAAGATAGTCTATAAATAGAAGTCTATTTGATTTGTAAACATCATCAAAACGATATGTCATTAATTAAAATAGAAAACGGTGGATTCGAGGCGCAAATCTTATTGGAGTTAGGCGGACGAATCGTTTCCTACAACAGAATCGGTCATCCCAACCTATTGGAGAGCGACCCGAAGATGTGGAACGAAAGCGAATCCGACCGTCTCAAACCTGCTCCCAGCATGTTAGATTTCCGCGGCTATAACGGACACGAAGTATGGTTGGGACCGCAAAGCCAATGGTGGAAACAGCAGACACTCAACAAAGAAAAAATCAACTCCGACCTCTTCTGGCCACCCGACCCCTATATCAGTTTTGGAAAATACGAAGTGCTGTATCAAACACACAACGAATTGATTATCAAAGGAGAATGCTCGCCCATCAGTGGCATTTCGTTCACTAAGACAATGCGTATTGAAGAGAATGGTAATCTATTTTTCGAAGTGAAAGCCACCAACATACGAACAACCCCAGTCTCTTGGGATTTGTGGCTTATCACACGCGTCAACGGAATGAGCAAGAACCTTGTCCCGATAAAATCAGCCGAAGATTTCTACTTAGGCGAGCCATCACACCCTTGGCAAGGAAGCCCCACCTATAAAATAGAGAATGGCTTCTTCTCGTTCACACCTGAGAATTACGATGGAAAGTATGAAGAATGCACTGGCAAAGCCTATCTGAAGACAGAAGAGCCCGTCATCTTCGCCCAATGTGGCAACGAATGGTTGAAACTCACTTTCGAACACCATTCACAATCGGAACTACACCCAGAGCAAACCGAAATAGAACTCTATAATTTCGTCTGCGCAGACCCTAAAAAATGTTTGTTAGAGTTAGAATATCACGCTCCTTACAAGACGCTACAGCCAGGCGAGAGTATGAACACACGATCCGTTTGGAGCGTAACACCATCCGTCATCTGATTTTGCCATAAAAAACACACATTATTGCGCTGATTTAGTTAAATTTGCTATATAAACTCAGATTAGCATGGATCAAGAGGTGAAAACAGGGAAAGACGCATTGGAAAGAGAGAACGAAAAAGAGGACTCACCAACCAATCAGATCGAAGTTTTTGGTGCGAGAGTACACAACCTTAAGAATATCGATGTTTCAATACCGCGAGATAGTCTCGTGGTCATCACAGGTATGAGCGGAAGCGGAAAATCTTCACTCGCTTTCGACACCATCTACGCCGAAGGGCAACGCCGCTACATTGACACTTTCTCTGCATACGCCCGTAATTTTTTGGGCAATATGGAGCGTCCAGACGTGGACAAGATCACAGGGTTATCGCCGGTTATCTCCATTGAGCAGAAAACGACCAATAAAAATCCACGTTCCACCGTTGGGACAACTACTGAAGTCTACGACTATCTCCGTCTGCTTTTCGCTCGAGCAGGAGAAGCATTCTCGTACGTTACAGGCGAAAAGATGGTGAAATATTCTGAAGATCAGATCATCGATTTGATCAAAAGAGAATACATTGGAGAACCCATCTACCTACTTTCCCCTGTCATCACAGCCCGAAAAGGACACTATAAGGAACTCTTCGAGCAGATCCGCAAACGTGGCTACCTCAATGTGCGCGTGGATGGAGAGCTGCGCCAAATTGTACACGGTATGAAATTAGATCGTTACAAGAGCCACACCATTGAGATAGTCATCGACAAATTGGTTGTCTCCGAAACAAACGAACAACGTGTGAAAGAGTCTATCCAAACCGCCTTAAAACAAGGCAAAGGAACGCTCGTCGTCCTACGAAAAAACGCGAAAGAAGGGAAGCAGTTGCTGCGCCATTTCAGTCGACATCTAATGTGTCCGACGTCTGGCATCTCATACGCAGAGCCAGCCCCACACAATTTCTCTTTCAACTCTCCCCACGGAAGCTGCCACAAATGCAAAGGAATTGGGATGGTCAACGTCTTCGACATGGACAAGATCATTCCCAACAAATCCATCAGCATCTACAACGGAGGTATCATTCCTTTAGGAAAATACAAGAAAAATCTGTTTTTCTGGCAGTTGGAAGCCATCGCAGACCGATACGATTTCTCACTCAAAGACCCTATTTCCGAGATTCCCGAAGAGGCTCTCGACGTCATTCTCAACGGAACAGACGAGCGTGTCTGCGTCACCAACGAGTCATTGGGGGCAAGCAAGATGACTTGTCTTTTTGAAGGAGTAATCCATTATATTGAGATGCAGCAAGAGACTGACGCCTCGGCGACCGCACAGAAATGGGCGGGACAATTTAGCAGACAAGTTGTTTGTCCCGTCTGCCACGGATCCAGACTAAACCAAGAGTCGCTTCACTTCCGCATTGCGAACAAGAACATAGCAGACCTTGCCAATATGGATATTGCGGAACTAATCGAATGGATTGAGAAAGTTCCCGAGCAAATGACAAAACAGCAATATACCATTGCAGAATTGATTTTGAAGGAAATCAAGAATCGTCTGCAATTTATGATTGATGTCGGGTTGGAATATCTATCGCTCAACCGTGCGTCTGCCACCCTTTCAGGAGGAGAGAACCAGCGTATTCGCCTGGCGACGCAGATTGGATCGCAGTTGGTCAACGTACTCTATATTTTAGATGAACCAAGCATCGGATTGCACCAGCGAGACAATGTCCGATTGATTGAGTCGTTGAAGAAACTGCGAGACATAGGCAACTCAGTCATCGTAGTGGAGCATGACAAAGATATGATGTTAGAAGCTGATTATGTAGTTGATATTGGTCCATTCGCAGGTCGGAAAGGAGGAGAAGTCGTATTCTCAGGAACGCCACAAGAAATGGTCAAGACACACACCATAACGGCCGACTACCTCAACGGAATCAAGAAAATTGAAGTTCCGCAAAAGCGCAGAGAGGGCAGTGGCAAATCCATCACCCTTCGAGGAGCCAGAGGCAACAATCTAAAAAATGTTACAGTTTCATTTCCACTCAATAAATTCATCTGTGTTACAGGTGTATCGGGAAGTGGAAAATCAACATTGATCAACGCCACGTTGCAACCCATCTTAAGTCAACATTTCTACAATTCATTACAAGATCCGTTACCCTACGATAGTGTTGAAGGATTAGAATCCGTAGACAAGGTGATCAACGTAGACCAATCACCTATCGGAAGGACGCCGCGCTCCAACCCCGCCACCTACACAGGCTTGTTTGGCGACATCCGCGAGTTGTTCGTCTCTCTTCCAGAATCCAAAATGAGAGGTTACAAGCCAGGAAGATTCTCGTTCAACGTGAAAGGAGGGAGATGCGAGACATGCACTGGAAACGGATATAGAACCATTGAGATGAATTTTCTACCCGACGTGTTAGTGCCTTGCGAAACCTGCCAAGGGAAACGCTACAACCGAGAGACCTTGGAAGTCCGTTTCAAAGGAAAATCCATTGCCGACGTGTTAGACCTGACCATCAACATGGCGGTTGAGTTTTTCGAAAACATTCCAAACATCTATCACAAGGTCAAGACTCTACAAGAAATAGGATTAGGCTATATAAAACTCGGACAGCCATCCACCACTCTATCGGGAGGTGAGAGCCAACGCATCAAACTCGCCACAGAGTTGATGAAGCGAGAAACAGGCAACACCGTCTACATCTTAGACGAACCCACCACAGGACTCCACTTCGAAGATATACGCATACTCTTAGACGTACTCAACCGTTTAGTGGAAAGAGGCAATACCGTCATCGTCATCGAGCACAACTTAGACGTGGCAAAAATGGCAGACTACATCATTGATATTGGTCCAGAGGGTGGTCGGAATGGAGGGCAAGTCGTCGCCACAGGCACACCAGAAGAAATAGCCAGCAATCCTAACAGTCTGACGGGTAAATTTTTAAAGACCGAGTTAGTTTAAATAAAATAAATTTAAAAATATGTCATTAATCAAGTCAATTTCAGGAATCAGAGGAACGATTGGCGGCAACGTCGGCGACAACCTCACCCCTTTAGATATAGTAAAATTCACCGCGGCGTTTGCCACCTGGCTTAAGGCGCATAGCGAGAGCGACAACAAGAAAATCGTTGTCGGCCGAGATGCGAGAATCTCTGGTCCGATGGTGGAGTCATTAGTTGAGGCAACCCTTGTTGGAGTAGGCATCGACGTGGTGAACATCGGCATGGCGACGACACCAACCACTGAGATTGCAGTGAAGAAAGAGAAAGCCATCGGTGGAATCATTATCACAGCGAGCCACAATCCAAAGCAATGGAATGCCCTCAAATTGCTCAACTGCAGCGGAGAGTTCTTAAGCGACAAGGACGGGAAAGAGGTGCTGGCATTAGCAGACAAAGACCAGTTCACCTTTGCCGAGGTAGACGATTTAGGCAGCGTAAGCCACGAAGACTATACGAAGACACACATCAAAGATGTGCTAAAATTAGACTTGGTGAATAAAAAAGCCATTAAAAAAGCAAATTTCACAGTGGCAATCGATTGCGTGAACTCTGTGGGCGGATTGATTCTACCAAAATTACTTGAAAAATTGGGTGTCGACAAGGTTATAAAACTCAACTGCGAGGCAACCGGACAGTTCGCACACAACCCCGAGCCATTGCCCGCCAATCTCACTCAGATTTCCGACGAGATGAAAAGAGGCATCGCTGATGTAGGCTTCGTTGTAGACCCCGACGTAGACCGTTTGGCGATTATCTGCGAAGATGGATCTATGTTTGGCGAAGAGTACACATTGGTGTCGGTAGCCGACTATATCTTGAACCACACACCAGGCAACACTGTTTCCAACCTCAGTTCCACACGCGCTCTGAGAGACGTAACAAACGCACACGGAGGCAGCTACCATGCGGCAGCCGTAGGCGAAGTCAATGTTGTAACGAAGATGAAAGAGACCAACGCCGTGATTGGAGGAGAAGGCAATGGTGGTGTCATCTATCCAGAAGCGCACTATGGCCGAGACGCCCTCGTTGGGATCGCCTTATTCTTGTCGCTTTTGGCAGAGAAGAAAACGAAGGTGTCAGAATTGCGCAAAACCTATCCGAACTACTTTATTTCAAAGAATAAAATCCAGTTGACACCAAACATCAAGGTAGACAACATTCTGAAGCAGATGAAGGAGAAATACGCCAACGAACAGGTGAACGACATTGACGGCGTAAAGATCGACTTTGCCGACTCATGGGTACATCTCCGCAAATCGAACACGGAACCCATCATCCGCATCTATTCAGAAGCACATACCGAAGCAGAGGCAGACGGATTAGCAAAGAAGATTATGAACGAAATCGAGGAGATTTGCGAAAAGCAATAATAGAATCTATTGAGAGCAGTCTGAGAAGCAATTCTGAGACTGCTTTTGATTTTTTAATAAAAATAGAACTTTAAATCAAAAATAAGATAAGTGGAAGCAAAAACGAGACAAAGCAATTTTGAATTATTACGTATTATATCAATGCTGATGATTATTGCACATCATTTATCATGCCACGGATATTGTGACGCAATAAACTATAATATAGCAATGGAAAACTTAGACGCTTTCAGTTTCAATAGAATGTTCATTTGGGCATTATTTCCAGGAGGACACATAGGAGTTGCCCTTTTCATGATGATTTCAGGCTATTTTGTCTGCCGAAAAGAGAGTGTTTCCATACGAAAAGTTGCTCGTCAAGTCATCTTCTACGCTTTTAACTTACCGCCAATCTTTTTCATAGTCTTCTCATATCTTAAAATCACCAATAACACAGAGATTTTAGGAATCATAGATTTGGGGCGTTCCACAAATGAATTTATAAAGGACCTTTCTGGCATAATTATGCGACCAGTAACAGGAGGGACATGGTGGTTTGCGACAACATACGTCCTCATCATGTTGGTTTCGCCACTCATCAATAAGTTCATCGGCGACATCAACAAACGTGGATCTCTACTTTTACTGTCGACCTTTTTCATTTTGTATTACGTGCAAGTTTTTATGTTCTTTGAAACGCAATACATAGAAATAATCCGACTTCTCTTTTTCTATCTTATTGGGGCTTTCATCAGACTTCATTGTAGCAGTCAGATCAAGACATCAAACGCTGTTTTCTACCTCCTCTCCACCGTTATACTCTAGGGAGCGATAGTCGGCAAAAGACACATATTCGGGTTTCTCTCGCCAGACACAGCAACTTTTATCATAGCGAACAGACTCTTTGAATACTGCATTTGTGTTCCATTAATATCTGTGTGCATTTTCAGGTTCTTCCAATCGCTCCACTTCAGCAGTGCGTTCATCAATAAAGTATCATCAGCCACATTTGGTGTCTATTTGATCCACGACTGCAGACTACTCCGCCATATTCTCTGGATTGGCATATTCCACATAGCAGACGTTCAGGTTCTTTCACCCTTGTTTCCTCTCTATGCCATTTTAGACATTGTTGCCATCTACAGCGTCTGTACGGTCATCGACCTTTTGAGACAACGTTTTGTAGCCCCAACATTTGACGCATGGTGCGACAGAATGGAAAACAAAATCAAAGCATGGTGTTGCAATGAGAGATAGAATTCATAAATGACTTTCTAAAAACAAGAAACCCCGAAGAGCGTTATTCTTCGGGGTTTTTACATTTCCGTCTCGCTACTATGCTCTAATACTTAGAGATATAGTACACATATAGGCACAAAAAAAGAGACTTCTTCACAGAAATCTCCCATCTAAAAACTAAAAATTATGAATACCCTCTTTTATCAGCGGTGTGTAGGGGACTCGAACCCCTGACCCCGTGCGTGACAGGCACGTATTCTAACCAGCTGAACTAACACACCTTATAAATGTTCTCCTTTTGATTTTCCAATTTCAAACTACCTTATCTTGTAGCGCAACTCTCTCCCGAATTGCGTTGCAAAGTTAGCACTTTATTTTTAATATGCAAACATAGCCGACTTTTTTTTTGATGTTTTTCTTCCCTGATTTTATTTAAGCCCAATTTCAAACAAAGTTACAATTTTTAATTCTTTCATTGTCAACACATTAACTTATTTCTTTAACTTTTAATTTAATTTTGAAAAAGCATTTCGTTTTGTTAAATTTGCTAATGTTGATTAATGAAAATCATTATGAAAGACAAAATAACACTTCGCACGTTGGCAGTTGCCATCCTATTTTTCTATTCATTGGCAATATTTGCACAGAAAGAGCAGACGAAATACCAACCCGACCAGTATTACGGCAGAGAATATAGGTTGGACGGCGACACGTTGCGCTATCGCATACTCTACCCTGCAGGATACGACGCTGGCATTGAGTTTCCTCTCTTCATCTTCTTGCATGGCGAGGACGAACGAGGTTGGGACAATCTGCTGCAACTGAAATATGCGGGGAAAATCTATAAAGAGCAGACGATACGAGACTACTACCCTGCCGTGGTGTTGATTCCTCAATGCGCATACGAGGATGCATGGGCTAATTACAACGTCTTGGACGACGGTGAGATTGAGACTCCCGACAGTCCGGAAGAAACACACGCATGCCAGATGCTCACCAAGCTAATTGAACTTTACACGAAAAAACCATTCGTCGACTCAAAGCGTGTCTACATTGTGGGAATGTCAATGGGTGCGTTTGGCGCGCTTGATATGGTCGCACGCCACCAAGAACTTTTCACAGCGGCAGTTTCCATAGGCGGAGCCATTTTCCCTGACAGACTAAAGAAGGTGAAAAAGCTTCCCGTCCGTTTTTTTCACGGATCCGATGATAAAATCGTACCCATCTCGGTGGTGCGCGACGACTACTATCAGCTGAAGAGCAACGGATGCAACGCCGATCTTGTAGAGTACAAAGACACTGGGCACGACGCATGGACTATCGCCCTCGCCGCATCCGACTTTATGGAGTGGATTTTTGACAAAAAGAAGAAATAAAATTATGCTTTATAAACATTATGTTTGCGAAGCATAATTCATACATTACTATACATAACGAGCTGATACACAAAACAGTAATACAAATTACTGCTAAAAATCAAGGCTAACGTGTTGGGGACGGAGAGATTATTAGGGCTAAAACCTGACATTTCGTTGCATATTATGTCTATAAAACATTATTTTTGCAAAACATAATTCTTGCATTTATGAGATTTGTAGACAGAATTGACGAACAACAGCGACTTCAACGGGCCATGCATGGCGATACTCCTTCATCACTTATTGTCGTGTATGGACGGAGGCGACTCGGCAAATCTACGCTTATCAAGAGAGTACTTCAAGAAGAAGATGTCTATTATATGGCGGACGGATCAGAGGCAAGTCAGCAGAGAAGACTTCTATCAAAAGCATTGGGTACCCAATTTGAGGGGTTCGACAAAGTGGAATATCCAGACTGGGAGTCGCTCTTTTTACAACTGAATTACCGTATAGACAAACATTTTTGTCTATGCATCGATGAAATTCCTTTCATCGTGAAAACAGACAATTCATTACCTTCTGTTTTACAGAAACTCATTGACACTAAATTGTTGAAATACACAATTCTTCTCTGTGGTTCGTCGCAACAGATGATGCAAGGCATGGTGATGGATGCCGCAGAGCCACTCTATGGTAGAGCAGACACAATCATCCGCCTCACGCCTATCAAAGTGAAATATTTGCAGGAGATTCTGCAGACAGATGCTGTCAACACCATCGAAGAGTATGCTGTTTGGGGAGGAGTACCCCGCTACTGGGAACTTAGAGAACGTGAACAGACAATGCTCGACGCCATTCGTTATCACATACTTGATGTGAATGGCACATTATACGAAGAACCCACCAGACTGTTTATGGATGATTTATCGCAAACCACACTCTCATCCACCCTCTTGTCGCTCATTGGGAATGGGGTGAATCGGCTGTCGGAGATTGCAGGTAAAATGGCGAAACCAGCCACAGAATTGAGTCGTCCATTAGGGAAATTGATCAGTTTAGAATTTGTTGAGAGAGAAATTCCATTCGGCGAAAGTGTACGAAGCACCAAGCGAAGCATCTACCGCATAGCAGACCCTTTTATGAGTTTCTTCTATCAGTTTGTAGTACCCAACCGTTCGTTGATAGCGTTAGGTAGAAGTGAAACAGTGTGTAGAATGATAGAGACCTCGTTCACCTCGTTTGTCGGAGCAAGATGGGAGATTCTTTGCAGACAAGCCGTGAGTGGTAATTTATTAGATGGCACTTTGTGGAATATTGCCAGTCGTTGGTGGGGTTCTGTAGGGAAAGGCAAGAGCGTGGAATTTGATGTTGTGGCAGAGTCGCAAGACAAGAAAAAAATACTGATTGGAGAATGCAAATGGACAGAAGGAGAATATGCCGAGCGATTGTTTGAGAGCCTTCGGGAGCGTTCACAGCAATGTCCTTTCATTCAAGGCAAAGAGGTGGTTTATGTTCTATTTCTGAAGCGTCCAGCGTTGGATGGCGTTACGCAGAATGTATTTCTACCAGAGAATGTTGTTGAGGATAGATTTTCGTGATAATAGTCGCTTTCCAATAAGTAGATGAAACCGTTCTTCACCTCCTCATTCGGAATGTCCAACATATACAGATTCCTTCTTGCATCAAAGCCCTTTATCGTCAGATAACCACTCTGATAGAGCATCGGAAATGGTGCATCTCGGTCCATTTTGAAATCCATAAACTCCGACGAACTATAGTATTTCCCGACAATCTCATTCATATTGACATTGTCTCGAATTTCTCAATCGCCAATCCTTTGAAAAGCTCTTTTCTTCCGAAGAAATAACTTTCTAACGTGGAGACGAGCAGACTCTTTCCGAACCGTCGTGGACGACTCAAAAAACAAGGATACAAAAAAAGAAGTATGCTTCCGTAATAGCAGCTCTACTCTATCCTTTCATCCTCTCATACATCTCCAACAGCCGAGCCACGCATTCGGGTTCGGTCATTTTGGTGCTGAAGCCGTAGGCGGTCATGACGACAGAGTCGTTCTGTCGATGGGCTTTGAGCAGCTCGGCAGGCATCAAGACGGGGTCGTAGAGGTCTGCCAGGCTTGAGTCGGGATAGAGGGCGCGCGCGTCGAGAATCCCCTGCGCCGTCTTTCGTATCTTCTCTTCCTGCTCTGCCGTAGGCGAAGGCCACGGAAAGTTGTTGTAGACCACATCCTTGCTATACCTGTAATCGCTCTTCAACCGCCCACACACCGCCCGCATCCACGCCATGTGGACGTTGCTCTCTAATATGCCAAAGTGGTAGAGAGTCGCTGAGGGGATAAGAAAGACAAGGTCACTTGCGAAAGTTCCTTTAGGGATAAATCCCATCGGGACATATTTCCGTCTTTCTGAAGAAACTTTTGGAACAATGATAGAATCTCCGTCTGGCATATTCTCCACATGAAAGCGTGTCGGAGTGTCTGCAAGTTTCTGAGTGCCAGCACTTGTACTTTCAAGTCGCAATTGTTTCACATTTGCCACTCGTTCATAACATAATGGCATAGATTTTATCTCTGAAGGAGAACAATCACCCAACCATAAACAGTAACGAGGTTTTTGATGAATGAATTCTACAGAACCATACCAAGGATGAAAATACTGGGCTGATTTTGGTTCTTTCTTAATAAATTCGTCCATTTCATCCTTTTCGAAAAGATAATTTCCACCATCTATTGGCTTATTTCCAATACCAATATTAGGAATTTTACACAAAGGTTTACTCCGACTTTCAACGTAACTGTTGGACGCATCAATCAAATATGCATTGATATTTTTTGCGTTATATATTTTATCATTATCAAAAATCAATTTATTTTTTCTTAAAACATAGCTAAACCCGACGATTACCACATGAACGTGGGCTTTGAGGGTTGATTCGCTATCCCAACGGAAAGTGCGATAGGCAAAGTTGATGTGCAGTCCGCCCTCCAAGAGTGGAGCCCAGAGGTTTGCCACTTGCTCGCCTTGCGAAATAGAGTTGGTAGACACAAGGGCTGCTTGAATGGTGGAACCTGCCATATAGTCGGCTGCACGTTTATACCATGCACCCACATAGTCGATGTTACCCACGTTTTTCCACTTTGCACCGAATATGTTGATCATATCCGCTTTCTGCGCCTCGCTCATCAAACGCGCTCCTACAAACGGTGGATTACCGATGATATAGCTCAGTTTGGCAGGCTCGATGACGTTCTTCCAAGGGATGGAGAGAGAGTTACCCTCAACGATGTTGGCGTAGCTTTTGAGGGGGAGGAAGTCGATGTCGTGGTGTATGATCTTCTCGGTCTCTTGCATAGTCTGCGCCTCCGAGATCCAAAGAGCAGTGGTGGCAACCGTAACAGCAAAGTCGTTGATCTCAATGCCATAGAACTGATGGATAGAGACTTTGATGGGGTTGACGAAGATGTCGAACGGCTCCACCTGGTTGATGGCACAGAGCATCTTGTTCTCTAAGCGGCGCAACGAGAGATAGGTTTCCGTGAGGAAGTTACCCGACCCACAGGCTGGGTCGAAGAACGTGAGGGAAGCCATACGCTGCTGCATCTCCTTGAGTTTGACGGTACGGCGACGTAGGTCTTTCGTCTCCATAATCTCATCAAACTCGTGATGGAGGTCGTCGAGGAAGAGCGGACCTATCACACGGTGAATATTCTCAATGCTGGTGTAATGCATACCGCCGCTACGACGTGTCTCCGGGTTGAGAGTGCTTTCAAACACAGCCCCGAAGATGGTTGGTGAAATGGCACTCCAATCGAAATCCTGCGAGGCATGCTTCAAGAGGACTTCACGCAGCTCGTCGGTGAAAGGCGGAATATCGACAGTCTCAGCAAAGAGTCCGCCATTGGCATATGGAAACGCCATGAGGTCGGGACGCAGGAATCGGTCTCGTTGCTCGGTAGGCGTGTTGAGTGTTTGGAAAAGTTGCACGAGCCACATACGCATATCGGAGGTGGGAAACTGTGCAAGGAAATCGTGAAACTGATCGTGCTTCGGGAAGATGCCCGCATCCTCGGCATAGAGACAGAAAACGAGTCGCACGCAAAGGATGTTGAGTTGGCGAAGATCTTCGTCGGACGGTTGGTCGCCGTAGGCAGGCAAAAAGGCGTCGTAGATACGCGCCACGATAGCACCTGCTTCGAGGCTCACCTGTTCTTCACGACGAATATGGTCATTGCCTTGGTCTACAAGGAAACGCAGGCGATGGAAATCGTGTTCCAAGTCGGCAAGCAAGATATGTTGAGGTTCGTCGTGAGGATGTTCAAGGTCGTAGACGTCGAACTCTGCGAAGTTGGAGATGACGATCCAACGAGGGCGTTCGGAGTAAGGAATATGGACGCTATAGCGTTGCGCCTGCTCGATAGGTTTCAGTAGCGTTCCGTCGCTCTGTTTGATAGGTTGACGTAAATCCTTGCCAATAGACTTCTGTTCTATCATGACATGTGTGGCAGGAATCATAGCGTCGATAAAAGAGGTGTGGTCTAGCATCACCTGCTGTTCAAAGCGGATGAACTCTGTAGGTTTTTTCACGCCAAAGACATTGGAGAGCAAGTCTATCCAGAAACTCTGGCACTCTCCTTTTTCATATCCGCGACCATTCCAACGAGCGGCGAACTCGGATGCAGCGGCTTTTTGTTGTTTTTCAGTGAGCATAATCAAATAGTGTTAACACAATTCCTCATGTCCAATTCTTCAACAAATTCAGAGGCTTAGACAAATTCACCATAGCAATTGATAATCTAAGAGAAGAGTACAATGGCATGCGTAAATATAGAACAGACCCCACCCGATTGCGAAGACAATGGACATTGCAAGAGACTTTTTATGCCGAACAACATAATTCACTACTATAGCACAGCAATCATTTTTCTCTTTGAATTTCGTTTCAAAAGCAGACACCACCTTGTCTGCAACAACCCTCACCAAATGAGGAATAAGGATAATAATGACACCATTAAACATCTCACTTACACGCATCGCAACCGCTGCTGACATTGATCCCAAAAGAACAAAGCAACAAGACGATAAGCAACACATGTTGAGAATGATATTCAAATATGTATTCTCTTTCTCCATTTCCTTTCTAAAGACAAAGCATAAAAGGATAACGATGTTCTGAAGAATAAAATAGGTACTGAAATAGTTTAATCTCACATTTGTACTTTGCTGATGATAGATATATGCTGCGAGTTTGTATTGATATAAATCGTTCGGAATACACTTTGTTAAACTTAAAAGATCAAGTTTACACACATTGATGGCGACACAAAGCAAAAAAATCGTTCCCCACACTTTTGCATTCGCTCTAAACCGATGGAAAAGAGGCAAAAAGAACATCATCATAGACGAAAAGTGGAAGAATGTTGATAATGCAACAAGTCCAAAGAACTGCCAATACTTGTCCTTCCGAAGGTAATAGATTGAAATGAAAATTAAGCCAATAGCCACACCCGCACGTATCTGCGTCAACTCATTGAGCAGATATAGCTTGCAAACATACAAGAACAGCACTTGAAACTTCAAATCTGATAGTTTGTTGATTCCGACAAGCTTCAGACTGACACCCAATAAGCCATAGATACTAAATATAATAATATAGTCGGTTCCATCACTATTTCCCAACGTCTTCAAAAGGGAACAAAGCACAGAGAAACTAAAATCTGTATTTATATTGTCTAAATAGTCGGGAAAGGAGTTGATGAGCATTGAGAACGAAGGTACAAATTCATAATGTTGCTTGTAACCAATGAAGTCGAGACAAACATGGTAATCTCGCACCAAAATGAATGTACATAAGACACAACCAAGTATCCAATAAAGCTTCTTTCGACTCGGTGCATTCATCCACTCCGCACAGATAGCGGCAATATTCAGCAATAAAGCTAGTGCTACGTAAGGAATCATCTTTAAACACAAAGAACAGTTGCGAAATTGATGTTCACCAACGATTGCATCAAATTCTAAAAAACCCTGCAAAAATAGCGAAATCAAAGCAGATTTCACTCCAAGTTGATGAACTTTACAACAAAAAGGCGATGTCGCTCTGACATCGCCTTCATTCTTATATATCCACACATATCAAGACCTATCTCAAAAGCCTCAACAGTTGCGAATTTTCTTTTTAAAATTTCTTCACCAACTTAGTGATATAGGTCGTGCTATCAGAACCAACGACAACAACATACACCCCATATTTGCACTGGCTCATATCAACATAGGTTTCACCTGCGGCAACAGCTTTTTTGAAAATTGACTGACCGTCCATTGAGTAGACATCAACAACAGCCTCTTTTTCTGTTTTTACAGTGAAACAATTTTCTACCACTGTTGGATAAATCGATACAGAAGCCGACGAATTTGTCTCTGCAACACCTGAAATAACATATTCATCCCATGCAACCATATTCTCCAAAGTGATGATACGCTCGTCTTCCATCACTTTCTTCCACTGAGTAGTCTCTGTCTGGTCGGCAAAGCTTCCGCCCCATGATTGATACCAAGGCATCCACCAACTCCAAGTTGCATCATTGTCGTAGCAATCATCCACATCAGGCACTGGACCATTTTCAGAAAGCGCAATCAATTTACTATTGGAAGTTAACTTCTTCAAGTTATTGAATGCCACATAGTTGCTTTGATAATCTTTCGCACTGTTATAGATATCAATAGATACGACATCGTAGTATTCTGCGCCTGGATTCCAGTCTGAGTCGGTAGCATATTCAGGATTCCAAACCCAAACAAGGTTCTTCACACCTTTCACATTGACCATTTCATTATAAACCAATTGGTATAGTTTAGCGTAGTTTGCACCGCCTTGTGTACCCCACCAGAACCAAGCACCGCTTGCCTCGTGCAATGGACGGAAAATGGCAGCGACACCCTCTTCTTGCAAATCCAAGAAATAGTCTGCCACCTTATCAATGTCGTCAATCATATTCTTGTAATATGTAGAAGCCGTGTTCCAAGAACCATCAGCATTCATTGCCTCTGTGAAGTTGAAATCAGTTTGATTGTTGGCATCCGACTGTTCTGTAACATAGAAGCCATCCGTTGCGTAAGATGGTGAACGCCAGTGCCATGTGAATGCAGGTATTCCACCTTTCTTCCACAATTTCTTTGCCAAGGCAATAGCCACATCCGTATAGTTGACATACCAACTATTATTCTCATTAACCGACTTTCCAGTTGCATTCATGAAGTCAAAACCTACTAAAGCAGGATATTTTCCACTTCTTGTGTAGACCGCTTGAACATCTTCATGAGCTGTAATTTCTGATGAAGTTGTGGCTCCATCCATGCTTCCCGTCATAAAACCAGAGATAGTTTTCTTTCCCCAGTTAGTAACAAGGAAGTTATACAATTTCTGAGCTGATTCGGTTGAATTTGGAGTTACCAACGAAGCAGACGGCGTTACAGGAGCATCGGCATCAGTGTCGAGTTCCAAGCGTACATAGTCTACCACGAACCATGTCCAAGCGGGTTTTACACTTACCGTCACCTCACCGGCAGACATACGGTATGAACCGCCATCATATTCGGTTGTCTCAGAAGATTCGCTTGTAGTAACAGTTGCAGATGCAGAGCCAACAACGACTTTATATTGTTTTCCTCCGTAAATACCTAAATCTCCGACTATCACCTTGTATGTGCCTGTTGAAGGAACATTAAATGTAAAGTTGATATAACCTGCATCCTCTTGTATGCTGATACCTTTTCCACCAGACATAGCGTCATTGGTTACAATGACAC
>CAVKBM010000021.1:0-26520 GCA_963654355.1 Bacteroidaceae bacterium
GCATAGTACACCATATCATCAGACACAAAAACCTCCTTTGATATGCCATTGGTGAATCTTCTTATCCGTCTAATCGCATCAACGATATGTTGTAAACGTGCTTTATCTCTACTCGCTTCTCTCATAGACTAATATCTTATCCCTCTCGGCTGATTCTTTTGCAAACGGCAACAATGTTCCTTCCGAAACAAGGTCGACTTTTCGTCCCAACAATTCCTCTAAATCAGTCCACATTCCAAAGAATCTCAAGCCAATCGGCTTACTTTTGTCTAAAGCCACAATGATGTCAACATCACTGTCTTGTGTTTCCTCTCCTCGCGAGAAAGAGCCGAACAGCCACGCTTTCAACACTGGTTGCGTGCTGAAATACGCTTGCAATTTCTTTATCAGTGCTATATCTGACATACGATTAAAAATAAAACGACTCGTTGATATAAGTAACCGTTCTTATAACAACTAAGCTTTGTGAATTCCTATAACACGAAAATATACCGAAACATGCAATCTTCAAAACTTTCATACTTTTTTCTCAGAAAAAATAGACTCTTTTGCAAACGGCAACAATGTTCCTTCCGAAACAAAATAAAGCCAGAACACCTCCCCCCTTACTTTGGATTTGTTACAAAAAAGGCGCATTTTCACTTTGGATTCATTACAAAAAAACAATTTTTACTTTGGATTTATTACAAACAGAAGTGCAAAACTTGCATATTTTACTGAAAGACAACAACTTTGTAAAGTATTAAAACTTCTAATACAATAATATTTAAAAAGTGCTATATTTGCGTATTTTAAATACAATAGTATGAATTTGCTTTACAACTTTGAGTTAGAAACAGACGATGAAGTGATGACCTTTCTCGCCAATCAACTGCGACAAAGACGGTTAGAACGCACGCTCTCGCGCGAGGCTCTTTCAATGATGTGCGGCGTTCCCGTCCCCACCATCGCCAAATTTGAACAGAAGCACGTCATCTCCCTACGTCAATATGTCGCCATCTGCAAAGCTTTAGGCTACAAAGAACAACTCAAATCGGTGATGAAAGAACCGCTCTTCTCAACCATGGAGGAACTCAACACCATCAACAAAAACCAAAATCGAAAACATGGCAGGAATCAGTTTAATAAATAAATTGACTGTGTTATATCGTAATCGTACCGTCGGCACGCTAAGTATGACTTCAGACAGACAATGCTGCACCTTCGAATACGACAAGAAGTGGCTGCACAACGGCTTCTCCATATCTCCAATGCAACTACCACTGAAGGCGGAGGTTTTCATCGCCCCCGCCACACCTTTCTACGGCAATTTCGGCATCTTTGAAGACAGTCTACCCGACGGCTACGGTCGTTACCTTCTCAACCGTATGCTTCGCAATCACGGAATCAATGATCTATCCTTATCCCCACTGCAACGTTTGAGCATCGTCGGATGCACAGGTATGGGCGCTTTATGCTATGTTCCAGAGATGATGATGGGGGGAGAGAAAAATCTTCCAGAAATGAACGATCTGCAACAAATGGCATTAGATATTTTCCATGAAAAAAACGTGGAAAATGCAGACGTGCTTTATTTTAACAGCGGAAATAGCGGAGGTTGCCGACCTAAATGCCTATTAACAGACAACGAGGGGCATTGGATCGTGAAATTTCGCCACACATACGACCCTCTAAATATGGGCAAAGAAGAATTCCATTGGAATAAGTTAGCGAGGGAATGCGGTATCAACGTCCCTGATTTCAAACTAATTGACAATAAATATTTTGCAACGAAACGATTTGACATTACCGACGATGGAGCCCGACTTCACGTTGCTACAGCAGCAGCCTTACTCAACGAATCCATTAATCCACCGACCACCGACTACAAGGTACTTTTAGCTCTGACAGGATTTCTGACGCAGGACGCAAAACAAGTAGAACAACTATTTAAACGCATGGTATTCAATGTCTTAATAGAAAACAAAGACGACCACGCCAAAAATTTTAGTTTCATCTTCTCTAACGGCAGATGGGTACTCGCTCCAGCCTACGACCTAACCCACTGTCCAGAGGGCTACCACGGTGAACATGCCACATCTGTTATGGGGAAAGGGAAACCCACCGAAGAAGATATGATTGAAGTGGGGCTGTCTATCCGTATTGAACGAGAACGATCTAAAGAAATCATTGAAGAGATGAAAGAAATATTATTTATCAACTAAAAAGGCTCAAGATTAGTCTTCAAAACGAATATCACTCCCCCATTCTACGATTCTCCATCTTCCTCCGTATTTTTCGAGGCCAATTCGCCACCCTCTGGGGTATCTTTATCATCCAACGAACCACTCGATCAAAGAAGAAACGGGCATTGTCTATCATACTCGCTTGTGGCACTTCCATGCCTCTCAATGCATACACCTCTTGAATGACATTGTCAATCCGCTCCTTCTGATTTTTCATATTGCCGTGTATCAACTTAATCAGGATTCTCGGCATCGTGTAAAAACGAGCGAACCAAGTGTGCTTGCAAATGCAATGTCCTTCTAAATCAAACAATTCCGTCGTAACTTTATCCGTATGCTTCCGACTCGGCAGATACAATGTCTTGAAATTATATGCCAACCAAAAGAAAAACTGATAATAGGGTTCAAGAAAGCCTACCTTGCCAAAAGTGTAATTATCGCATTGCAACACCTCTTTCGGAAATGCCTCTATCAACTCCTCTTTATGCGCCTCATAATCAAATTTCTTGATCGCTTCCTCCGTAAATTTCTCGCGTATCATCTTGAGGTTGAACACATTGAAAAACGGATTCGTAACAATCGGATTCTGCCCCCTCGCTCCTTTCAATCCACCATCTGGACAGCCTGCATTAGCATATCCATGCTCTACAACATAGTCCACCAACCGCAATATCGCCTTCGGATCGCACACAAAACAATCTTCATCTACGTTGATGGCAATATCACACTCCGTATCTTTCAGCATCGTAAAGAAATAGCCATCAGCAGACTGATCCGTCAGACGAACACAGGGAAAACCCATTGTCTCATAAAGTTTCTTTGACAACGTGTAGAGTCGCAAATCAAACGAGCGACAGAATATCTTGATTCTCAGATTATTATACAACTTACTTTTCATCATCCTAAAAGTTTCTTAAACAGACCTTCGATCGCAGGATACGAATATTTATCTATGTAGACTTGTCTTGAATAGACGTTAAAACGAGGTCGAGGATGCTGCTCAAATCCCTTTAAACAATCAATATACTCTTGGGCAGTATTACACCGTCCGCCAATCTGCTCATAATCAGCTTCATAGCCTTCAAATGCCTCATTCGTGCCAACAATATTTTTGCCATACATGAGCGACTCGCAAGTCTTTACCTTCATTCCACTGCCCGAGAAAATCGGTAGCACCATAATATCGGCTTCTTGCAGATAGGGTTGGAGATCCGGCGCATCGCTAACCACCTCAATATCTTTGAGTTGCGGAGACTCTTCTTTCAGTTTTGCCATACCTTTCCCAACTATCTTCATCTCTATATTCACGTATGGAAGTACATTCTCTACAAACCACAAGATTCCTTGATTATTTGGGGGAAAATACGCTCCCAAGAACAGACACAAAGGCTTTTCTCGCGTGAAAACAGTCTCCGTAGGTGTCTCCTTCAACCGATCCTGTAGAGCCACAGGAATCAAAAGATCCGCTTTCCTGCCATATTTTTCCGCAATCATTTGAGAATCGCGCTCGTTCAAACATACAATCTTGTCCGAATAGTCGCACGAATATCTATCATTCAAATCTGCCGTCTTCACGACAACACCTCGTCCTGGAATTTTAGGCAGTTTAGCATTGAAATAAAGGGCTTCCACATTATGGAAGTAGGTGATTATTTGACCTTTATACGCATTCTCCTTCAACTGTTTAGCAATCACCCCAAACAGGCTGCGGTCAATAAAAACAAAGTCATATTTCTGAGCGATGCCCACAATCTCCTTCACTCGTTCGGGGTAAAGACCATAGTAATAGCCAAACAAAAAGAAGAACACACCTCGGATATATCCCCACAGCGACTTTCCCTTCGTCTCGTCATGCACATAGTAGGAATCAACATTTTCAGGTCCAACAGTGTGGCATATCATCTCATAATTTTTCTGACTTCCTTGTCCTCCGCCCTCCAAGATTCCTTTCGAGCGTTTGTACCAAATAAAAAGTACTTTCGACATTGTTTTAATATTTAATTGTCTTGATAAGTCGCAAAGTTAACATTTTCTCATTGTATGACAAAAAACGTATTTACCACCCTTCACCATTGAATATCATTTTATCTAAAAGTGCTTTTTCAAATAAACAATTTTACCGCAAAAGTGTTTATTACAAAATACAATTATTAGTATAAGAAACCGAAAAGCCACAATGGAATTTCTTTACCGAACCCCTGTTCGACATTGTCCAATGCAAGGAACGAGTCGGGAGTCCCCTGAATTTGCTCTGTCGTCTTGTTAGACCCACCGACCTCAAAAGTGTAGCGGTCGTCTACCAAAAAATCTGCACGAGTCTGCGAATAAGTTATCTTGTGTTTCACCTCTAACTGACTTACAAAAAAAGTCTCTCGAATATTTCCGATATTGGCATTTTCGTCTGCAAAAGCGTATGCATAATTGGTATTTCCCAAATAAATCTTTTCTGGTTTTGCCATAGGTTTTAGACCAACAGACTGCTTATCTATCATCAAAATAGCGCGCGCACGCCACAAATAATAGAGGTAATTGAGCAGTGAAAGACGAGTCGTATTTAAATCACGACTCAAAGACGAGATGTTAGGCACAAGCGGCACTAATTGTGCAATTAAGGCAAAAAGTTTTTTTATCCTTTGCGTAGTAGTGTATTCAATATCTACCACAGATGGCAAATCCTGCTCTATTATCTGATTAAATGTTGCAAACAGTTTCTGTGGATACGTCTCTCTGTCTTCAACAAAAAAAGGATAATAGCCATACCTCAAATAGTTACGAAACGCTGGCAGGAGCCGGACTCGCTGCACAATATCCGCAGCAATAGAGACATGATTTTCCAAAATTGTCATCAAATCGTAAGACGGCAAAGTAATGCCATTCTCTAATGCCAGAAACTCACGAAAGCTCATGCCATAGAGGTAGTACATCGTAGCACGACGTGAAAGATCAGCCTCCCCAGTTTCAATCTGAAGCAATGAAGACCCTGTGAAAACAACGTGCAAGTCAGGATAATTGTCATAAATCTGTTTAATTTCCGCAGACCAATTAGCATAGCGATGCACTTCGTCCAAATACAAATACATACCACCATTTTTGTAGAATTCTTCCGTCAAATCCAACAGTGTATGTGTCGTGAAATAGAGTTGATCCAAACTCACATAAAGGGCGCATGTAGGCGTTTTACCGAACTCTCGCAAGATATGTTGCATCAAGAGCGTCGTTTTCCCCGCTCCACGAGCGCCCATAATTCCTATTAAATGGGCATTCCACTTAATCTCCTTTGCCAAATAACGCTCAAAACGCAACTCTGTGCGTGCCAACCGCCGATAAAACGATGAAAACAGTTCTCTCATACCACCAAACACTTTATTAATTCATTCAGCAAATTTACAAAAGTGTTTTTTCAAATAAACAATTTTACCGTAAAAGTGTTTATTACAAAATACAATTATTGGTATCGTACATAAAAGGTTCGACACCGTCCTTCTCTTCAAAACAACATTTCAGGCTTAGTACTGAAGAAAAGTTCTAACGACAAACCGACTGTGCCAATCACCAAGGTTTTCGCATTCGGGAAATGAGTCTTGAAAGATGCCAATCCAACACCCAATGTTCGTCTTCCACTCTTGACTTCTAATCCTAACACTTCCTCTCCCCACACAAGGACGAAATCCGTTTCGTCGTTTCCATCTCGCCAATAATAAACCTCATATTCTCCATCGTCCATTCCGTTTACCAAAAGTCGACAAGCGATGGACTTTCTATTATAAGACCACCAAAATTCTTTCGGCAAAGTCTTTAACAAAAACAATTCGCAATTCTCCTTTAGAAAATTCGCAAAGTAACATTATAATAACTTGATATTAAATCAATTACAAACAATTCAAAACCTGTAGCACCGTCTTCATTCTATTCACAAAAGTATGTTGTTGAGCGACACTATGATAAGCTGTAGATGCAGATTCAGACATATCATGATTTAACGCATAATCAATCAGCGAAAACAATTCCTCTTCACTACGGTACAATCCAACTTCACCATTTGGGAAAAGTTGCTCAATATAGGTATTGGCATCGCAAATCTGATAAGCTCCAGACGCACAAATTTCAAAAACCTTTGGGTTAGCGCCGTCTTTCTGCTGTTCATGGTGAATATTCAGCACGATCTTTGCTCGATTATAATCCAAATTCAACTGTTCAGCCGTGGCGTTGCAGTTGGTGTAGACATCTCGTCGCTCACGAAACAACCACTGAATCGGATTTTTATACCAAGGTTTGTAGACACCCCAAACATGTATTTTCTTATCGGGATAGTGTGCCACAACCGCTTGTATCACTTTCTTGCGCTTCCCCGACTGCCACAAATCGCCTGCGAAGACAATGTCAAAGTCTTTCTTTATTTTCATTGGGTGATAGAGGTCTAAATCCGCCGCTTGAGGAAGGAAATGCGCCTCAATTTCCATTTTCTCTCGTAAATAGTTGATATCCGTTTGCTCATAACAAAACACTGCATCGGCAAATTTCAGATTGGGCAAAGCGATAGGGAAACGCTTTATACTATCGAACATCCACACTGCCACCTTGGATGTTTGATGCATCTCTTCCACCACTTCTGGCAGAAGCATATCGCCATTGACGATAAACACCAAATTTGGTTGTCGGTCGTGGAAGACCTGCAAAATATAGGAACTGTATTGCTCACGCGACTGCGCCTTGAGTGTCTCCTTGTCGCCAAACTTATAACGAACTCGATTGATTCGAGTATACGGATGTATAGGATTGTCGAACACCTCACAATGGACATGACACCCTGCCTGCGCAAATGCACGACTGATGCTTTGCGCAAAATAATGGAAATTTGGGGCTATGAGGAGGACAGTAGACATTAAGATTTCATCATGTTTTTCAAACATTCATCTAATTGTTGGCAGATTCTGCTCCACGCGAAACGCTTTCCGTGTTCAACTCGCTCATTAAAACCTACCGACAAATCAGTTTCGCCACAGATTATTTTCTTTATTTCATCTGCTAATTCATCTGATGAGTGTACAATCTTGCCCAAGTTCTCATTGGTTTCTACAAAGTCTATTGCCGATGGAATAGAGGTTGTCAATATATAGTCGCCAAACCATTGTGCTTCAACATTTACGATTCCGAACGATTCGTAGCGTGATGTCAGGCAGAAAACTTTTGCTCGGTTGTATATGTCAAACAACTTGTTTCTATCAGATAATTGTCCTATAAATCTTACGCTTTCTTTGAGTTGTGGATTTTTTTTATAAAATAAGGTTACCTCATTTTGAAAACAGTCCTCTACATTTCCAACAAATAAAAACTTCCACCCTTTCAAATCTCCTACTTTTTCAAGAGCGTCTAACATATATTCGTTGTTTTTTTGGTGCGTGCCAATTCTGCCAACCGTGATGATTAGATTCTCTTTTTCTTCATACGGTTTGATTGTGATATGATTTGATTGGACAAAATAATCATTTAAACCATCTGGAATGTATTGAAGTTTGGGCTCTTCTACATGATAGCGAGTCTTCATGTACTCAATCGCCTTGGAAGTTTCTGTCGATACAATATCCACATAATGATGCAAGTAATAGTTATACACCCATCGCCTTATTCTTTCTATCTTATCGCTTTCCTGTCGAATCATATCGTCCACATTCATGTCCAATTTCACATATAGCTTTCCGTACGGATTGCGTATTTTGTAGGTTATTGCATATAGGATGGAATATTTAAGGAAATAAAGGTTTAAGACATCTATTTGCTTTGCGTTGTTCCAGATGTATTTGAGAACTGACTTACTCCTCCATAACATAGCGTGTCGTTCAAGAACATCGTCTTCTATTGTTTCAAACTGCAAAGGATGAAGTATTTTGCGTATTTCTTGTGAAATTTGCTCTTGTCTTAAAAAAGATACATACTTTGCTTCATACCCTAATTTTGCTATGCAATAGGGAATTGTCGCAGGATCTTTATATAGATGCGACACCGAAGGGGTATGAACAAATAGAGTTACAAATGTTTTCATAAAACATTTCAAATGTAAGTTCTTGAATATACATTTAAGAAATTGATTATTTTATCATTGAGAGAATATGCTCAATGACTTGCTCGCAATGCGACTTTTCTTGTTCAATGCCACAGAAACGCTCAATTTCTTCGTTTGAAGGAAACTGGTAATCGTGTGTTGCGAGGCATTGAATCAACTCCTGCCATGAATATACTTTTTTTGCCTCCATTAGCGCATAATCAAAATAAAATGGTCGTGATTTTGTTATATATGCCTCTTCATCAAACGGGAAAAGAATAATAGGCTTGCGCAAATAAAGAAAATCAAAGTATATACTTGAATAGTCAGTTATCAGTATATCAACATCTCTGACAAATGTATAGAGGTCATCATAATCATTGTCGGAGAGTGTAATGAGGCGTTGGGGAAGGCTTTCTTCGTGTACATCTCTGTCACAGAAATGTCCCTTGTATAGAAATACGATATTGTGCTGTTCTAATAATATGTTGAATGTTGCCGCGCAAAATCCTGCTTTTGTAAATGGATTAAAATGATGTTCAGCGTCGCGATGTGTGGGCATATACAACACCTTCAGTGGATGGTTGAACTGTTCGTCTAACGCTTGTATCAATTCTTCGGGCGCAGTGGAGCGGAATTTATCTATACGCGGAAGCCCTGTTTCCCACACCTCAGACAGGGGTAATTCAAATGCAGATTGAAGAAATGGAGTAAAGAAGGGCGAACTGCTGAGCGTTGGACCCTTAATAAATTCCCATGGTAGAAGAATTCTCCGACAGAAAGTCTTGAATTGTTTGAATAGGGTGTTCTTGCGCTCGAAAAGTAGCATATCATTACCAATCCGCTTTAAAGGCATTCCATGCCAAAGATTTATACAATAAATGCCATTCATGTAGTGCGAATCAGTATTTGCAACAACACCATTCGATGTGATAAAGAACCCTGCATTTTTTTGTATCTGTCTTCCTTCTTTGCTCTCAAAAAGAGCCACAGGCAAACCTTTGTCTTTTAGGCGTTGCACAATGGCAGGACTATGCGTCATCCATACCGCCTTAATCTGTGGGCAATAGGCATTTACATACTCATACAAAGCGCGAGAGTTGTCGGAATAGCGTAATCCGTCCCACGCACCGAATGTCCACAGATGTGGGTCGCGCTTGTGCAGGCGTTGTACCCACCAACAGGGCAAAAAGCACAATCCATCAATTGCATGGATTATATCTGCTCCGACTTGTTTTATTGTCTTCATCTGTAACAATACCCCCCACTCACCTCAATCACCGTACCATTGACAAACGCATTATGCAAAAGAAATTTTGCAGTGTCTGCAATTTCTTCAACGTTGGCGAAGCGATGTACGGCTGTTTTTTCATTAATTCTATTTCTAATCTCTACCGGCTTGTTTTTCTGCCATTCTGTTTCAACAAAACCAGGGGCAATCACATTGACCGTCGTACCTGTATTATCGAAATCTTTCACTAAGTTCTGTGCCATTGCGTGCAACGCCGATTTTGTAACTCCGTAGGGCAATGATGTGGCATGGGGCAATATTGCCATCATCGAACCGATGAAAATCAAACGAGAATTGGGCTGGATCTGACTCCACATATCTCGGATGATAAAGAAATGGCTATTGACATTCACCTGCATCATCCGCAACCAATCCTCATCTGTCAATTCTGCCGTTTTTTTTCTGACAGTCGTACCAGCATTACATACAATGCAATGGATTTTCATGTTTTTCAATTGGTTCGTAAAACGATGCACATCAGAGATATTGCTTTGGTCAACCTTTTCAACCGAAAACGAGTCTTGAAATGCAGAGAGTCTTTCTTTCATTTTCTGCGCTGCCAAATCGTCCGTCCCATATGTGGCATAGACAAAATAGCCCTCTTTCAGTAGCATCTCCGTTATTGCCAAACCGATGCCTTTCGTGCCACCTGTAACTATCGCATTCTTCATACCCTCACTCATTTAACCACATCTGGATTGGGTTGGTGATCTATTTCACTCATCGTCTCACGATATCTATCCAAAATACTTTGTTTGATACTTGTAGACGACGCTCCCTCTCCGCGAGGGAAATAAAAAACCGACACTCCTAAATCTTTCAAATAGTCGTATTTGCCCACCCAATCGTCTCCAACAACAAAAACGTCGATATTCAGTTTCCTAACAAGTTCAGTATGATCAAGAGAATGTTGAGGAATAACAATATCAGGGTATTTAAGAGCCTTGACAATGGCCAAACGTTCCTCAAAAGGAATAATCGGTGGCTTTTTATAACTTGCCACAAGCTCATCCGTCGAAACCCCCACAATCAGTGTTCCGCCTAACCCACGAGCATATTCAATCATCTTGAGATGATTGGAATGGAACATATCAAATGTTCCGCCCGTATAAACCACTGTCTGTCCGTTGTACATATTCTTCCGTTCTATTCGCTACACAGTATGTGGCGTTTTTACTCTCTCTTCAACTCTATGCGATTCGTCTCCTGCATCTATTTTTTAGCGTATTGTTGCAAAATTAGCATTTCTTCGCCTAATCCTACAATTTATAGTGGCTAAAATGCTGAAATGCCACCACTCAACCAATGAACTGCCGATATGACATTGATTGTTTTTCCGTCTTCTTCTATCATCTCATCCTGCGAGAAGGTGATGATCGTCAGGTTCTTGCATTGGAATTTCTTAGCACCCATCAGCAATCCATTTACTTCTCGCTTCCTTGTCTTTTCGTTTCCCATTTCATAGCACACTTGATATAACGCATCCACGACACCACCTTTGGCAACAACAAAATCCACCTCAAACGTACGATCTCGGTAGTAGAAAACATCGGCATACCGTTTCCCTGCACGATGTAACAACTCCACCAAAACAACATTTTCTAAACGCCATCCTAAATTCTTCATTGAGAACGTATTAGGACGATTCGAGATAAAGGAATTGTCCACCACATACATCTTCTCGCCTTTTATACGTTCATTGCTTTTGTATGAAAATTTATGGACAGAAAAAAGTAAAAATGCCTCTTGTAGATAATGGCAGTAGGTGTCTATCGTATGGTCAGACACCCCGAAATTTTGTGATATGGATTTGGCATTATACTCCTGTGCGAAATTATCCATCAAGTAGGTGGCAAGGCGTTGCAGGATCTCTGGATAACGCACACCAAATCGCCGAGTAATGTCTCGACGGATTATGGCATTCAACAACCCATTAATATAATCCTGAAAATCTCGTTCCTTCAACACTTCAGGGAAACCTCCCTGCATGAGGTACTCATTCAAAGCCCTTTGCGCTAAAGACTGACCTTTTGTAGTCAATGCAGACAAATCAATATTCTTCGCTTTTGCATACTCAGAGAAAGAAAAAGGATAAATCTCAATTTTATGATGTCGTCCCGTCAAATGTGTCGTCAACTCATTGGATAGGAGTTTTGCATTGCTACCCGTCACCAACAAATGCACGCCTTGTCGCAACAGACGATTTACAAACAAAGGCCACCCCTCCACGTTTTGTATCTCATCCAACAACAAATACTCAAATTCTCCATAGAGAACATACAACGCCGACAACATCGCGTTCAAATCAGTTCGTTCCATCTCTGCCAAACGCTCATCATCAAAATTGGCATACGCCGCCTTGACATTGGCTTCTCGTAACACCTTCCTACATAAGGTTGACTTTCCGCTGCGACGTACGCCTATCACAACCTGCGCTAAACTGCTTTCAAGATTCACGGATTTTTCCTCCTCACGTGCTATCGTTGAATCGAACCTCTCCGATAAAAATTCATTCTGTTGGTCTGCTAAAACCTGCAATAATTCTTCCTTACTCATACTCAGCAATTTACAATCGCAAATATAACTTCCACTTCGACAAATTACACGTTTTTCAGATTTTTATTTCGGCAAATTACATATTTTTCCACCTCAACCTGCGTCAAATTACACGTTTCTATAAATATTACTGCGATAAATTACAAAAAAAGAGGCTGACAGACACTGCCAACCTCCATTCTTTTTATTGTAGACCGATTATCGATTCGCTTTCTTCCTTTCTGTTTCGTCCAAGATAATTTTTCTCAGACGCATAAAGTTTGGCGTCACCTCTACATACTCGTCTTCTCGTATATACTCCAAAGCCTCTTCCAATGAGAAAATAATCGGCGGAATGATCTTCGCCTTGTCGTCCGCACTCTTCGAACGCATATTCGTCAACTGCTTAGACTTGGTTACATTCACTACGATATCGTTATCCTTGCTATTCTCTCCCACTACCTGACCAGCGTAAACTTCGTCTTGTGGATTGATGAAGAACTTACCACGGTCCTGCAACTTATCCAATGCGTACGCATAAACTGTGCCAGCTTCCATAGCAATCAACGCACCATTAGTACGACGTTGAATCTCTCCCTTATATGGTTGATATTCCATGAAACGATGTGCCATCACAGCCTCGCCTGCCGTCGCTGTCAACACGTTGGTTCTCAAACCTATGATACCACGAGATGGAATCACAAACTCCAAATGAACACGGTCGCCCTTGCGTTCCATAGACACCATATCTCCCTTTCGTGTAGCCACCATCTCTATCACCTTTCCTGAAAACTCGTCTGGCAAGTCAATGGTCAACTGCTCTACTGGCTCACATTTCACGCCATCAATCTCCTTGATGATTACCTGTGGCTGACCAACCTGCAACTCGTATCCTTCACGGCGCATCGTCTCAATCAAGACAGACAAGTGCAACACACCACGTCCGTAGACATTCCACTTATCCGACGCTGGATCTTTAACCACACGTAATGCCAAGTTTCGATCCAATTCTTTCACCAAACGGTCATTGATATGACGTGAAGTGACGAACTTTCCATCTTTGCCGAAGAATGGCGAATCGTTAACGGCAAAAACCATACTCATCGTAGGCTCATCAATAGCGATAGGTGGCAATGGCTCTGGATTCTCTAAATCACAGACGGTATCTCCAATTTCAAAGTTTTCAATTCCGACCAAAGCGACCAACTCGCCACAATTGGCTTCGCGAACTGCTTTCTGACCGAATCCTTCAAAAATTCGTAATTCTTTGATCTTCACCCTTTTGATAGAGCCATCTCTTTTAGCCAAAGACAAATCCTGACCTTCTTTCAATGTTCCTCGATGAATACGTCCGATGGCAATACGTCCAACATACGCAGAAAAATCCAACGAGGTAATCAACATTTGAGGTGTTCCCTCAATCATACGAGGTGCTGGCACATACTTGATTATGGCGTCCAACACCGGTGTAATATCATTTTCTCTTGGTGTCTTCCAATCGTCCGACATCCAATTGTTTTTTGCAGAACCATACAATGTTGGGAAATCAAGTTGTTCTTCTGTCGCATCCAAATTGAACATCAAATCGAACACCTCTTCCTGAACTTCCTCAGGGCGACAATTAGGTTTGTCCACCTTGTTGACAACCACGATAGGCTTCAACCCGATTTGTAAAGCTTTTTGCAAGACAAAACGAGTCTGTGGCATTGGACCTTCAAAAGCATCCACCAACAGCAAAACGCCATCTGCCATATTCAACACTCGCTCTACCTCTCCTCCAAAATCAGAGTGGCCCGGAGTATCAATGATATTAATCTTATAGTCTTTGTAACGTATGGAAACATTCTTAGACACAATGGTTATACCTCGCTCGCGCTCCAAGTCGTTGTTGTCCAACATCAATTCACCAGGTTTTTCATGCTCCTTGAAGATTTTACCTGCCATCAACATTTTGTCTACCAAAGTGGTCTTTCCGTGATCGACGTGCGCGATGATCGCCACGTTTCTAATGTTTTGATTCTCCATTCGTCTATTTCAAAATATTTCAAGTTGCAAACTTACGAAAAATAAAAATTCCTTTTTATGTTTTCTGACATATTTTTCTTGACATAAAAAACCTCGGGAATCAAATTGATGATTCCCGAGGCTCGTATTTTTCAACAATTTCTTTTTATCTAATGTTATAGAATAATGTGAAATGTCCGACATACTGTGTATCTACCTCTGGTAAATTAATCTCATACCAATAGTCAGTTGGAGGCATCAAATGTCCGTTATACTTTCCATCCCATCCATTCTCATTGTCATATCCATCAAACTCCTTGATGAGTCTTCCAGAACGATCATAGATTCTGACACGAGCAGATCCATACACATCAATGTTCTCTATCGTCCATCTATCATTAACACCATCTCCATTCGGTGTAAACACACCCGACGGAACAATAGGCACCGGAGTAATCGTGTAAATCTGCGACGAAGTACATGCATTTGAATCGCTTACCAACAGAGAGTGCATTCCAATGAAGGAATTATTAACCTCACCGAACGGATCTACGTCAAATGGTCTTACTGTTTTGTCCAAATAAATCGTGTATGGTTCAACTCCTCCTTCTACAGAATACTCAACATGGTTAGTCTTCTGATCTACCGTGTCGATAGTCAACAACGGTGAATCCCTAACATACACTCGCATGGTATCTGATGTCTCACATCCTGCTTGCTCATTCCTTGCCAACACAACATAAACCGCATCTTCTACAGGTTGGAACACTGCTTTCATCTTGCTTCCTGTGAAGTTGTGCGACCAGGTCAAGGTAGCATCTGTCGGACGGAGTCTCGCAACGTCAATCTCCACTTCCTCTCCCTTGCAAATAGTGTTACGCTCTGATGTAATCGCCAAACGCAACTCCATCTCTATGACTTTCAAGTTATAGTAAACAACACTATCGCATCCGCTGACAGTCTTGTATGTGTTTGGATCTCGAATCAAAAGAGATTCTATCGGCTCTTCGTATGTAACTCCGAACACAGATGAACCATAGCAGATGAACGTATCAATAGGGTTCGTCTCATTCGACCACATTAAGTTGATAGTCAACTTCTGGTAGGTGATACTATCACAACCAGTTGACTTACTTGTATTCACCTCTTCCAAGTTGTAGGTTCCTGGTTTTGTATAGGTTTTTCCATCAAAATTGAAAGATTCTCCTTCACACAAGATTACATCTTCTAATGTCTCATAGATTTTATCTGTTACAATGACCGTCGCATTCACCGTACTATCACATCCAGCCGTCGTTGTCAACTTCAAAACACGAGTGTATGACCCTCCTGCTTCAAATGTCTCGCCATTGAACTCTGAACCTGCACAAATTGGGAAGTCCTTTGTGATATTGTAAATCGGATTAACCGTGAGCGGTGTCAAAAGCAACGCACATCCCTCTTTTAAAGTATCTTTGAACTCTCCCGCTGTCTTATAGACTTTATCATGGAATGTCTCTCCCTGACAAATAGACTGCGCTTTTTGTGGCAATTCACTCTCGTTCGTCCAATTTATCGTGTAAATTTTATAAAGACTATCACAATCGTAACCCTTATATTTCACGGTATCAGTCACTTGTAGTTCCTTTGCCACATCTGAAGAGTATGACTTTCCATTGTACTGATAACCCTCACCAATACATAGGTATTTTGAACCAACATCAACTTTCTTAGCTTCCATCTTGTGGACAATGATAGAAAGTGAGGAGTTAGCTTCTACTACTTGTCCATCCGTAACATCTTCTGCGTTTACCGTGTAGCCTTCTACTTCCACACTTCCTGTGCTACACAAATGTACTCTCTCCTTATGCTTTGTCTCGGCAATCTGATAATCTCCGAAAATAGAACAAACATCCGATTCAAAGGTTCCAAAATTACCGATACGCAAACGATAATATCCATTGTCTACATCCTTGTCAAACGACTCGGTGATTTGTGTCTGAAACGATGTGCTCTTTGAATAAGCAATTTGAGAAATTTGCTGATAATCAGTACCATCTGAACTATAATACCATCGTCCAATCAAATCTGCTGTTGATGAGAAATATCCTGAATTGTTGAAAGTCGTATACAGATTTACTGGCTCCCCATAGATGAAATCTTTTTCTACTTTATCTATCTCCACGATAGGATGCTGCACCTTAATAGAAATATCATCAATTGCAAAGTCAAATCCATCTCCCGTAGGCTTTACAACCGACACAATAAAATATACTTTATCTACTTTCTTATCCGAAATCTTGAACTGAATCTTCAATTCCTGCCACGGCAACGAAGCAGAACTTGCATCGCTACATTTTGGCAATTCCAACTCAGCATACTGATATTCTGTTCCAGAGCCATCTTCTTTCGAGTTGATAGAGATAGCCAATTTTGGATTCGCACCCTCCTCTGTATCCAACTGCAGATTCGTCATCCAGCATGAAAAATCAAACAAGACACCACTACATACGCCATCCAACTCCTGAACATACATCACATCCGTAGTGTTGCTCTCATTGGGGTCTACACGCATGTAATATCCTCTGGTTTTGTCTCCCAAATAGGTGTGATCTGACCCTGTATGCCATCCTCCATTATCTGTTGAAGTCTTTACTAAGTAGTAAGTTCCTCCTCTGGTAGTACTCTTAGAATAGGACACCTTCGGTCCAACCTTCCCTTTTATACCAGAAGCTGACGCAGCGGCAACCGGATCCGACACTTCATTCCCTCCGAAGTCTTCTTTAAAAACCTCAATCCATACACTATCACTCTGTGCGCTTAGCGTCACACAAACACCGCAAAGTGCAAAAAGTGTAACCAATATTCTTCTTATCATCCCTGTATTCATAGTTTAACTACTTTCTATATAAATACACTATCTTATTTGCAAAAGTAAATATAAAGCAAAAAATTGAGACTGACACAATTTTTTCAGTCTCAATTTTTCTATTGTTAATAAACCATACGCTAATCGCGTAAGTACACTATCTCAATCGTTCCTTTTCGCTGTGAGCCATCGGTCATAATGACAGAATAGAAATAAACTCCTGGGTCTGCTAACTTGCCGCCCTTGGTTCCACCCCAACCATCATTTCCTTCAAACACTTTTTGTCCGTAACGGTCGAATATAGTTACTTGATGACGTTCCATAAAGACATCGTTCAAGCCTTCTCTCACGTATGGTGTGAATGCTGTAGGAATCTTCAATATCACATCAACCCTGACCAAATCACTCGCAACCGACGGACAAACACCGTCTGTAATGGTTACATAATAATGAGTGGTGTCCTCTGGTGTCTCCGTTACTATCCATGGCTTGTCATCATACGTCATTGTACTGAATGCTTCGTCTTGATCATCTTCCGTATCACTGAACACGAACTCAGTCTCATTTTCTCCTTGTACGACATCACGACGATCATACAATCCTACAACTCTATACCATACAAGCTCGGTGAAGTTAGTGTATGGTGTATGTGCCTCTAACTCAACAGTTTCTCCTAACCATATACGTGCAGGGTCTGTCGGATCACTGGTTATCCATACACTGTCTGGATCGAAACGCTTGTGGACGTTGATCATAATTGAGTCTCTTGTGTAGAAGTTCTCTTTTCTGAGCAATGCCAAATTTGCATCTGATTCTGCAAATGTCAGACTGTCTTCAGTCGACATGCTTGCTCCGCAGAACTCTGCCAACGTCGTCAAAGTCGTCGTCGTACCACACTCATTTTCTGCATAGTATACGAAAGACTTGTTTTCTTCGCCATTCAGATATGCGAGAGTGTCTGTTGCAAAATTGAACTTTTCGCCTCCATACAGCCATCCTGTATTCGTGATGTCTGCACCCATAGGGTTTACACAGCTCAAATAGGTCATCAGAAGCGTAGAATCAACTCTCGTCCTCTCACACAACTCTTCCAATCCGCTGTCCATCATGATTCTTGGCCTCTCTTTCAACTCAAGGTTCGCAGAGGCTGTATCTGAACACAAAGTCAAAGTATCAAACGCCACAAACCAATAGGTTCCAGAGAGTCGTCGTCTACTCAATTCATAGATTGACTTTCTCTCTGCATCTGTCATATTCTTGAAATACTTCTGATACAATGCGCTCGCTCTATTATTCGAGTAGAACAAACTATCATCTACGATTTCCGTTTTATAGATATCGTACTGCGTACGAGTTTGTCTCCAATATCTACCCTCTTCATCTTCCATCCAATATCCTCCTTCGGCAAATCTCAAGTCGTTGTCCATCAAACTCAATGGTTTGTCGTCTGATACACAGATAACAGTGTCGTGAGCATCTAATGAAACGACTGTCTCTCTCTTCGGAGCGTATACCCAAGCGACTATGCTCGTATCACTTCCACAAGGATCTGAAATGGTGATGTCAATCTGGGTCGTTTCCTTGATAGTATCGCCTGGCGCAGGAACTTGCGTGATGATGATGTTGTCAAGTTCTACACAATTATCAGAGACAACGCCATCCTTTCTTAAGTCTTCAGCGAAGTCTGGCACCAAGAAGATACAACCCTTGAGGTAATCCGCCAATACAGTGTCTTGCCAATCAGTAGGCAACACCACAACTGGCGCAACCGTGTCTACTACGGCCACAGTATCTTTCATCGTCGAGACGTTGCCACAACGATCTGTCGCAGTCCACTCCCGAATGATGTCGTAGGTGTAGTAATCGCACTTGCTTGGATCTGTACCTTGCAGACTCTTTGAAGATACTGTAAGTTTAACGTCAGGATCACAATCCGACACGCTTGGCTTCTGCGCATCTGGCACTGCTTGATCACAAGCGACTGTTGTTTTTCCACCTCTATACTCAACGCACTGCCCATTTGCATCTTTCTTGACACACTCTGCAGCCACACCGTTTTCCTCCAAGAACACTGGTGGAACAGTATCTTTTATCGTAATGGTATCTGTACATGATATCTTGTTTTCTCTCGTGTCATACACATAATACTTACGATAGTAGGTTTCATCACAGTACTTCGTGCCTATTGAATTTTCTTCATAACCGAAGCAACCTGTCAACGTGCAACCTGCTGTTTTCAAATTCTTCTCATTCGAGAAATGACCGCCAGCAGCCTTAAACTCCTCAAATGTGGTGTAAATGGCTGGCAACTCGTCAACACATGCGATAGTCTTTTTGTTCCATCCACTTGGACAATACAACGTGTCTAACTTGTCTTCAACAACCAAATTCTGCTCACATATCTTGATAGAATCTTTTAATGTCCAAGACTTATCGTGGAATGTCCAAACAATCGTGTATTCACCGACTGACAACTCTGGGATAATCCACTTCGTGCCATCTCCATTGAGTGTCAAATCTACTCCGTTAATCGACGGTACTCCATTGATGAACTCTACACCCGACTGGGTCGGACATGGATGATTTGCATGGATGCTATCCAACAAACTTGTCTCAGCCGTAGGATCCGTCTTCTCCGTATTGATATCTACAGGAAGCGTAATCTTATTGCCAGAAATCGGCGTACAATCATACCAATTGGTCGTATCCAACACAACAATCTTTTGCACACATACTTTTGGAGTCGTTGACAAAGGACTAGTAAACGTCCATTGAATCTCAGTGATTCCTACTGGATATTCTCCTGCAAGCGGCAAGTCAAACGCTTTTGTATCTGGATTGTATCTCAATCCTTTCCCTGGAATCACCGTGTCAGGGACACACTTATCCGTTGCCTTTGGCACTGGAATTTCATCCGTCTCTATCGTTCTTTCACATGTCTTCGTCAAGAACTCCAAGTTGTCTAACGAACTACAATCAAAGATTGGCTCTTCTTCGCTTTGCAGTGTCAAATGTTTAACACAAGTGTCTCCAATCTCGTTGATTGTTTCATCAACGAACACCCACAACAAAGGATAAACTCCCACCTTAACCTCTTCTGCGTCTCCTTTCTTCAGCTCAATTGTATCTCCAGCAGATCTTACCAACAATACTCGTGCAGGTATCTCCTCTTTCGTACATTGCTCTATCGCCTTTGGCCACTCAGGGAATCTGTCTATCAAAGAATCTATGACAGCAGAACTGATAGCCTTGCAATCACTCTTAGCAGCAGCAATCGCAACAGTGTCTGGCTTAAAGTTTTCACAATCGAATATCGGAGCCATACTGTCTTTCACTGTGATGACTTGATCACACTTAATACCGATCTCAGCGTACTCCCACTTGATGGTGTCAACACCAACAGAGAAATTATCTGCCTTTATATCAAGATGCTTTCCATCTGATGATACTCCGATAGACTCTATGTTCTTTCCGCTTGTTCTCGACAAGATAGGGTAAAGTATATCTCCCGTACAATCATCAACTAACAAATCAATTTGCATATTCATATCCGCCCACGAAATCTCGCAGTCGTTAGGCTTCAACTTAATCGTGGTGTCTGGCAGACTGCTACAATCGAAATCAACATTTATACCATCTCCCACTCTCAACGGCTGCTCACAAGTCTTCGTTGGGTTGACCATTGTCGCAGGATCAGATGGGTCTGTGAACGTCCAAACAATCGTATGTATACCAACTCGTACATCTTTTATAATCCAATTGTCTCCATCTGCCTCTACCTTGAATGAACCTACGGAAGGGATTCCCTTGATAGTTGTAACTCCACTCTGAGTTGGACATGGATGATTTGCTACATGACCTGGCAACTTCACTTCATCCGCTTTACATGCGCCCTCAGGGACACTCACTATAACAGAATCACTAACCGTACTACAATTGAAATCAATCTCTTGTTGTGTCAAAACCTCGACTTTCTGATCACATGTTACAGTAATCGTAGAGAACGGACTTGTAAACGTCCATGTAACCGTCGTTGTCCCTACTGGGTACGGATCATAAAGAGCAGCACCATCCGAACGAACACCTTCTCCATAGATAGTGTCTTTCGTACAATAGTCGATCGCGATAGGAATCGGCAACGCCTCTTTGTCTAATATCGTGTCACAACCCACAACCTCAAACTTCGTGTTGTGTGCCTGCAACGTATCACAGTTGAACAACGGAGCATTCTGACCCTTCACATAGACTGGTTGTTTACACCATTTTTCATTAACCTGCAATGAATCATTGAAGAATTTCCAATCTATGTACGTCGTATCTCCTACAGATATGTGAACACTCTTCGCATCCGCTAAAGGCTTTCCATCGTAGTAAGGTACACCCACGATTGCAGTATTCGTACAAGGCTCTTTTGCCTCTGGATAAGGTGTCTTCAAACTGTTCAGCAATGCGCTACCCGTTGAATAGCATCTACCTACATCCGCCAACAAGCTAATAGGATCATTCTCTAACGTAGAACAATCAAAATCCGCCTCCTTGGTAGTGCGTACCCAAACATCTTGGTAACAAGTGTCAGACTCTGTTGAATATGGACTGATGAACACCCAAGTGATGGTTGTCTTTCCTACAGGATAAGCGTCGTTATAGACATCCTTATTGTCTGAACGATGTCCTATGCCTGGCACATCATCACCCGTACAAGCATCTTTAGCGACTGGCGTAGGGATATCCATATTGTCAAGCGTCTTATTGCATTCATCTGTCTCAAACGATTTATCTTCAATCGTAGAACAATCAATGATCGGTGCTTTATCACTTTGGATAATCAACACTTTCTTACAAGTATCGCCTTTGACATTAATCGTTGGATCAAAGAAGATCCAAACAACCGTATCGCGACCTACTGGCAACGTCACCTTACTGCCCGCTACTATCTCTTTGTCTTTATAATAAACCCTACCTGGAATTTCCTTTTTCGTACAGTAATCTTTTGCAGTTGGCCACACGCCCAACTTTTCGGTCAACGAATCAATTACTAAAGTAGAAGCGATTTCACAAGTTCCCGTAGGTGCGCTGAAAGTCAACTCGTCTGGGATATTTTCACATCCTCCTTCTGGTTTTGTATCATTCTTAACACTGATAGGCTGTTCACACTTGAACTTCGTGTTTTTGAATGTATATTCCCAAATAATGGTATCTGCTCCTAAAGAGAACTCTACACCCTGAGTTTGAAGCACTACATTATCTCCAACCGTTTTATATTCAATAACCTTACTATCTGACTTTCTCGTAACCACAGGGTCAATGATATCTCCAGAACACAAGTCCTTCACAACAGGGACTGGATCTGTCATAAGATCTTCCCACTTGACCGTACAATTTTGTCCTGTAAGAATCTTATTGATAGCAGGGAAATTCTTACAATCAACTGGAAGGGTATTGACATCACCGACCTGAACGAATTGCGAACATGTATCGACTGGCTTTGCTAAAGTTTCCGTTTTATCCGTGAAAATCCAATAGATTTCCGTGAGTCCCGTGTAATACTCCTCGGTCAATGCTTTTCCGTCTGCTCTCACAGGCACTCCTTCTATCAACTCTCCTGTACATGGATGTTTTGCATATTGAGTTGTCAATTGAACCTTTGAGGCATCGACAGAACATTCCCCAGGCTGAACGGCTACTTTGATAGTGTCTTTTTCTAAAGCATCACAATCAAATACAATCTCTTTCGTCGTACGTACTTCAATATCCTGCGTACATGAGTCTTTTACAGAACCTGTAAAGTCGGTAAAGATCCACTTAACCTTCGTTAACCCAAGAGGGAATCCGTCTGTAATAGTTTTATCAGGATCGGCTATCCACTCTTTTGTAGTTGCGTCTTGCTTCAAACGCACTGGATCACCATATCTCCAATAGTTCGGATCCGTAGCATCCGTAACGCATGGATCTGGTGTCTTCGGCGTTGGAATCACAAACTTGGCTGGATCTGTTTCTCCACAATCTGCGATAGTATCACGCATAGTTGGTGTCAACTCCTCACAGTCAAGATCAAACTTTTTGTTTCCTGCGACATGCACCACTTGTTTACACCATGCGGTGTCGTGCAAATTCCAAGGACTTACAAACATCCAATGGATAGTTGTATCTCCTGTTGGGAATTCTTGTATGCTGAGGTCTATTCTAAGAGTGTCTCCCTTGATGATGAAGTAAGGCACACCGGCAATCTCCTCTTTCGTACATGAATCATGAGCCAATGGCACTGTGATATTCGCAGTTGCCGAACTTTCCGCACTACACTCACCATCCTTTGCCGTTACTTTGACAGTGTCTAATGCCACGGTCTCACAAGCAGGCTCAATAGGATTCTGATGAGACATGACGATGTCTTGTCTACATGACATAAAATTACCAGACTGATCTCTGAAATGCCAGTAGAGTCGGTAGGTACGTCCTGCTTCCAACTTATAATCGTCTGGAGGCAACGCCGAACCAATAGAGTCCAACGTCAAATATCCTTTGATTTTATCCTCATTACATGCATCTGTAGCATAGTAGTCTAATCCGTCTGTATATTTCTTCAAGAAATCGCTGAAGTCCATGCTGCACTTGCCCACCTCTGCCTCAGGACGCAACGGATTTGGATCAATTTTATCACAATCGAAACTTGGTGCCGTAAAGTCTTGAACAACGACAGATTGGGTACATGAGTCTTTATTTCCGCTCTTATCTTCAAAGACATACTTTATGATAGTTTCGCCTAATGGGAATGGCAAGGTGTTCCAAAATCCATCAACGCTAGTTCCGACTAAAGTCGTGTCTCGTCTGTATGATAAACATTCACCCGTCGTAGCATCCTTTGATGTACAAGTTGAATCTACATGGTAACGAGTAACGTAAGGAACAATAAAATGTTGTCCTCCCCCTTCAATTTCATCATCACACTCATCGTATGCTTTCGGAGTGATTAACAATTTCAATATAGTATCAGCCGTAGCACTACACTCATCAGCGTCCACGGTGAAATACTCCTTATGGCCATCGTTACAGTCTATCATCACCGGATTAATACCGTCTTTGACCCACAAATCACTCTTACATGTGTCTATATTTCCAGCCTTATCCTCATAGATATAGAGGACATGATGTGGTAACTTATCTGTTACTGGGAAAGACAGACCTGAAACCTGATCAATCTCTGGGCTGACTTTCGTATTCTTTTCATAGCGATAATAAACTCCGCCACGATCTACCAAACGAATCACCAATGTAGGGACAATCGGACCATCACATGGATCTGTGATTGTCATTTCTTCAATGGTCTTCAGATTTGCATCTTTGAAATCAACACTACATACAGTTGTGGCAGTCAGTGTTATTGGAGTATCATCACAAACCTCTGAAATATTTGGCTTGATAGTATCTTTAATAATTACTAACTGATCACATTCCTTCGTATTTCCCTTATCATCGGTAAACTGCCATACAACCGTGTAGGTGGTGTCTTTTTTATATTCGCTTGGCAATGGTTCCGTACTCCAAGTAACAACGCCTGTTGTTGCATCTTTTTTCTGAACTTTCAACAACGGCACACCAACTATCTCCGTGGTTGTACAGTTATCAGTAGCTGAATGTTCACCTAAAAGCAATCGGATTTTGCCACCATCAACCGAACACTCTTTAATGTCTGTAGTCTTATATACCAGATCTTCGATCTCAGAACAGTCAAACGTAGGTTCTTGCTTATCTACAACTATTACGAACTGCTCACATCGCGACTCATTTCCGATGCCATCCTGCACAACCCAAACGATCTTTGTCGTATCTGGATAGTATGGGTCTTTTAAGACATCCGCCAAATCTCCAGTTGCGTTATTCTCCTCTACCCAGGTTTTTGAAGTCTCATCGTAACGATAGCGTGTGCCTGTCGCAACAATCTTCGCTCCTGTTGGCGAACATTTGTCATCTTCTACCTCAGGAATCTTCAATCCCGCCTTTTCTACGCTTGCACCAGATGCCTCACACAAGCCATCGTCGGTTGCTGTGATGACATCCACTAATGTTGAACAATCAAAAACTGGACCTGTTTCATCTTTCACTTCAATCACTTGATCACAAGTGGCTTGATTGCCCGATTCATCAGTAACAATCCAAGTAAAGACTGTCGTTCCGATAGAGAAAGCAGTCGTAAATGCATCGTCCGTTGTTATGACATTCGAATTGAAAACTCGCTTCCAGGTGAGTTTCAGTTTATCTGCCGCCGTACAGTTGTCTTTAGCCTCAACATCTTCCAAGAAAGTAGCCTTGTTGGCTAAACATGTAACCTCGTCAGCAGGCACTACACAGTTTTCGCTTGCGGTAAACGTAGGACATATCTGTAGTTTACCACAGTCTATCTTCGGAGTAATCGTATCTACGACATTGATGATGTAAACACAAGAATCCTCCATGTAATCTGGATCGTTTTTGTCTTGTCTATTCTCAAAGCGGTAAACCATACGATAAGTTCCTTTCGACAAATTTTCATCAAACAATTTGTCTGGGAAATTATTCGCCCGCTTTACCCCAACCTTCGAGCAAGCGTAGGCAGAAGCAGTAACAACAATGGAAGAACTACCTCTAAAATAACGAGGATTAACTAATTTAGTCGCCGCTTCGTCTGTCGCACCGTATGGGTTTTCTACAAATCCAATTTTATTTCCATTTTCGTCATACAAAGTCACATCTGACGGGAATCCCTCATATCGGAAATTCTGAGTCAAAGACGATGACGATGACATCACAGAACTATGTGTGACATCTCTATTATTATTCAAATTTTTCCAACTTTTGATCTTGCTTCTGTCATTACTCAACCAACTATCCAACTCTCCTGAATTAAACTTATCGCAAATCCAATCTATCGTTAGATAATTCGTCCCTTCAACGTATTGATTTGTCAAATCCTGAATGCGACCAGGGAAATAAGTCTTAACAAGATTTTCGTCTGTTGTCACACTGTTTCCATCTTTATCCTTCAAACCTTCCCTGAAATTGAAGTAAACTCCCGTTTGCATGATTGGTATTGTGTCCGTAGGAACACTCGCTTTTTCTATTAAGAAATTAGCTTTACAATCAGCTCCTACATAATAGGTTAATTCAGACTCTGCAGGACAGTTAACTTCTGGTGCGACTCCCGCATTGACAATAATTTTCTGCGTACATGAATCAACATTGACATAGTTTCCTTCGTCATCCTGTACATCATCATTTATCTTCCACTTGATAGTAGTCTGACCTACAGGGTATTTATAACCTTTCAAATCCTCAATGCTGTTAGGCACGAGAACAGTCTTTCCATTGATATCCGTTGGGAACGTAACCTCGACCTCAAGATTGATCGTACTTGAACAATTATCCGTATAGTCCCCTTTGTTTAAAAATTTTATGACACTATTGTTGAACGCATCTTTCAATGTTCCCACATATTTATCACTCCATCCAATGACCACATCATCATACGAAGCATAATCCAAATACAATGGTGTCTGTTTGTCTCGCGTCAAGGTGTTCGCAAAGACACGCACTGTCGATAAGA